>JBAWXL010000051.1:0-21236 GCA_037144095.1 Bacteroidota bacterium | reverse complement strand
ATCGAACAGCACATCGCCTGAAGCAAAATCTACATTCACATTTTCGAACCCCATCTTTTCAAGCTGCTTTTTGATGCCTAATGTACAATTGGTGCAGCTCATTCCTTCAACTATTATTTTTGTCTTGATCATACTATTTGCTTTATCCTACGAAAGTAATGTTTTTTCCCATTTAACAATATGGGGTGTGTAAAGTTCAATCCTTTTGGACTACTGAAATTCATTTTTGAAATAAAACTTATATTGTTATTGATTCATCTCTCTAAAAAATAAAAATCATTGAATCTGTGGCTGATATTTTTATTCTGAGCTCTACAAAAAAGTCTCATCTTAGTATTCTTTAACTATTTGGAATTGTATTTAATTCCTGTAGTTAGTTTTAAAACCTTACTTTTGCGGCCTATTTAAAGCTTATGTGGAAATTTCTCACCCGTTTTGTACTGAACAATAAACTTGTCATTATGATTGTAATCGGTCTGATTACAGTTTTTATGGGTTTTCAGGCAACACACGTACAACTCTCTTACGAATTAATTAAGATGCTTCCCTCTTCTGATTCGACTGATATTGAATATAAACAGTTTAAACAGAAATTTGGCGAGGATGGCAATGTTATGGTTGTGGGCATAAAAGACCCAAAACTATTTACACTTGCGGTTTACAGGGATTGGTATGAATTAAATCAGCATCTTAGAAAAATAGAGGGTGTTGAAGAGGTGCTTTCTTCAGCACGCATCTTTCAGTTAAATAAAAACGATTCGCTTTCGACTTTTGAATTAAAACCTTTGGTCAGACGTTCGCCTGAAACACAGGGAGAGCTGGACACTATAATAAGCAACATTAATTCATTGCCTTTTTACAGGGGTTTTCTTTTTGGTGAAAATAGCGATGCACAGTTGATGATGATTACACTGAATAAAGCCAAAGTCAACACTATCAACCGTGTGGCTTTGATTATGAATATTAAATCGCAGGTAGAAGAATTCGCAAAGAAACACACGATTGAGGCACATTATTCGGGCTTGCCTTATATCAGAACCATCTTTTCGAAAAAGATAGAAGACGAACTTAAGTATTTTGTTGTGTTGGCAATGATTATTACTTCGATATTGCTCTTTTTATTTTTCCGTTCGTTTAAGGCAATCGTTTTGCCCATGTTTATCATCATTATCAGTCTTATTTGGGCTTTTGGAACGTTGGCAATATTCGGTTATAAAATCACAATATTATCCGGTATAATTCCTCCACTACTAATTTTAATTGGAGTTGAGAATTGCATTTATATCATCAACAAATATCATTTAGAATTTAAAAGCAATGGGGATAAAGCCAAATCCTTGTCGTTGACTTTCGAGAAAATGGGAGCCCTCACCTTGTTGACCAATGCCTCGACTGCATCTGGTTTTATTACATTTGTTTTTACTTCGAGCGCTGTTTTGATAGAGTTTGGAATCATTGCTTCTTTAAATATCATGCTCGAATATGTGCTCACGCTTACCCTGATTCCTATTTTCTACAGCTATTTCCCTGCACCAAAAGCAAAACATATCAGACAACTCGACAATAAATATTTGCTAAAAGGCATCACCAAAGTAACCAACATTGTGCTTCATCATCGTAAAGTGGAATATGCCATATTTATTGTGCTTACAGTAGTAGGGATATATGGATTTACCCTTCTGACCACTACCGGAAGTTTGGTGGATGATGTGCCCAAAAAGGATGCTTTGTATAAGGACCTTCAGTTTGTAGAGTCGAACTTTAAGGGGATTATGCCTTTTGAAGTTTCTATTGATACCCGGAAGAAAAACGGGGTGATGAAGCTTTCGGTTATTCAAAAAATAGATAAAGTTCAAAAGATTATTTTGTCGTATCCCGAGTTTTCGCGTCCGCTTTCACTTGCAGAGTTTGTGAAACAGGCAACTCAGGCTTTTTATAATGGCGACAGCAGTTCATATCGCTTGCCCAACAATAACGAACAGGCATTTGTGTTCTCTTATATTCCACGGAAAAAAGGAAATGAAAATCAGTTACATGCATTCCTTGATAGCAATAGGCAAGTTACGCGCATCAGTGTTCAAATGAAGAACATAGGAACACCTGAAATCAGACGCATAAAAGAAAGCATCAAACCACGAATCGATTCGGTCTTTTCGCCCGACAAATATGATGTAAAACTTACCGGCTCGAGTGTGGTGTTTCTGAAAGGAACCGAATATTTGGTGGATAATCTTTTGATAAGTATCTTAATTGCCATCGTGGTCATTTCTTTACTTACGGCATGGATATTCAAATCCATTCGATGGGTGATTGCCATTCTTATTACGAATTTATTTCCTCAATTACTTACGGCTGCCATGATGGGCTTTTTAGGAATCCCTCTAAAACCTTCTACCTTATTAATATTTAGTATTGCTTATGGCATTTCGGTGGATAATGCCATTAATTTCATGCTGAAATATCATCAGGACATCAAAGTTAAAAAGGCTACTGTTTTACAAACCGTAAAAGAAACGCTTTACGACAGAGGAAGCAGCATGATAATTTCATCGTTTGTACTCTTCCTGGGTTTTGCCATCTTCATTGCTTCGCAGTTTGGAGGCACCATTGATTTGGGGGCGCTGGTTTCGTTCACTTTGTTCACAGCATTGTTTGCCAACATCATTCTGCTGCCATCGTTGGTGATAAGTTTTCACACAAAGAAAGAAAAACTGTAAACCTTTCAGTTTAATCCTAATTCGATAGAAATAAAAAAACCACAGATTCTCAGATTTTCTTTAAAAAAATAAATCTGAGAATCTGCGGCAAGATCTGTTTTTATTATTTTCCCCAGTCTTTTACGGCTGCTTTATAGTTATTCGTATAGCCATAATGTGCCGTAAAAATATATTCGGCATCAGGCAAAGCGGTGACTTTCGAAATAGACTTTTCGGCGGCTTTGTTATCGACTGTGAAAAACTCGTTGGGCTTTCCAAGTTTGCCATCCTTCAGACTCATTGCATCGCCAATAAATAAATATTTATCGTTTATGAGATAGCACATCGAACCGCTTGTATGTCCCTGTGTCAGTATGCACTGAACCTTGGTATTATTAATAGTCAATATCTGCTGGTCGTCGAGCGTTGCATAATCTTTGGTATGAATATTATTCCCGAACCAAAGAAACTTCGATTTATCGCCATTGATCATGTGTACTTCTTCTTTTGAGAGATAAATCTTTGCATTTTTAAACAGTTTAAGTGCTGCCACATGGTCGCCATCGCTATGGGTTAGCAATACGGCAGCAACCTTATTGGGATCAATAGAAAGTTTTGCCAGTTCGGCTTTTATAACTTCTGTATCGTTTCCGGCATCGATGGCAATGTATTGATTGCTGTCTTTCACAACAAACATGTTTACGAAACCATCTTTTATCGCAAAGACGTTACTAACTACTTCTTTTGTTTCTGTTACATTCATATCTTTTATTTCTGATCTGATTTTTAGATAAAATCCTCCGGCACAAAGTGCGAGGATAAGGATGAGAATGCCAAAACCAATGGCAATTCTTTTGAGTATTTTTTTCATATTAAAGTTTGTTATTCATTTTCAAATTTTAGCAAAGGAATACAATTCTTTGAAAATCACTGATGTGAAGTCTCTATTAAAGATGCCTTCTTTTAGTGGTTTGGAGAAAAATAGCCTTTGCTGGTTTTATCTATAGACAAAGGTAGGCAAGCACCCCCGCTACGATGATGCCCATCACAATGAGGGTGACAATAATGGTTTTACTTTCCGATTTAAGTTCGCGATTGCAATCGGCAAGCTTTTCCTGAGCCAGGGTATTGTTGAAATTCATGTCGAGTGCCAGGGTGTAACATTCTTTTGCACTGCGGAAAATCTGAATTTTCATGAGGTCGTTTCCTCTGTTAATCATTTCGTTGAAAGCAATTTCTTCTTTGCTTAGCTGTTCTGTTGAATGGTGTTCCATAAGATGAATTTTTAGGTTTTAAATTACACTTCAAAAATACATAATTTCATTCAATTCGCAGGTGAAATTGGATAAAATATTTTCTTTTTTAAAATCAAGCCTTATAAATACCATCTTTCAAAGCTCTTCTTTTTCCCTAAACTGATTATTCAATAAAATAAATAAAACTTAAAAAGCCACAGATTCTCAGATTATTGTTTTAATCAATCTGTGAATCTGTGGCAAAGATTTTTCCACAAGAAAGAAAAAAAATTAAAAAGGTTCATTTTACCCATTATATAAGTTTCGATATAATTTTACTTCGACATTAGGTATTTTTGAGAGATATTTTATGTTATTAAATAATTAACAAAAGAAAAAGTGTCGATAGGTAGAAAACACTATTTTTGCCATAAAATAAAAGTGTCGATAGGCAGAAAATTTAATTTCCGTCATACCGCAACGTTGAGAACATGCAGAAATAATAATTTCCGTCATACCGCAACGTTGAGAACATGCAGAAATAATAATTTCTGTCATACTTCAACGTTGAGAACATACAGAAGTAATAATTTCCGTCATACTTCAACGTTGAGAACATGCAGAAATAATAATTTCCGTCATACTTCAACGTTGAGAACATATAGAAATAATAATTTCCGTCATACTTCAACGTTGAGAACATACAGAAATAATAATTTCCGTTATACCTCAACGTTGAGAATAGCTCTAAGCTTCAATATCCGTTAATTATCAATGATGAAAATATAGGAAAAATCAAGATTAGAGAAAATATATATTATATCTCGATAAAATACATTTTACATCTATTTTAATATGTAAATTAATATTAAATACTAAAAAGGCTAACTCTGCTTAGTCTTTTCCTTTTATGTCGCTTTTTATCCCAGCCTTCTTCCTTTGAATTTTGAATTTGAAATTTGGGTCTTGGATCTTTCCCTAATAGCCTAAAAGTCTAAACAACTAAAGGTCTATTAATCTAAAAGTCTTCAACCGAAAAAAAATTCTATCTTTGTTCATTCCATTTACTTGAATAAACACCTATATGATATGAAAAAAATCCTCTTTATTTGTTTCGTTTTCTTTTATTTTCCGCTTTATGCACAAATCCAAAATATGAATTTGCTGGATATCGGAAGCGGATGCAGGGTCGATTCGGCTTCGTCTAATGCGGGTGAGGCTTTCAAAACCATCACCAATAATTTGGAAGAAGCCTGGAATACTGCTAAGGAGACATCGGGTGCATGGATAAAAATAAGCTTCGATCAGCCTAAAACCATAAAGGAAGTGTGGATACTGAGCAAACCGATATTCAGTTTTGCAAATAATGCGTATAGTTTGCGAAACAACTATCATTATCAATCGCCCAAAAACATAAGTATTTCATTTTCGGATGGAAGCAGTGAGAATGTGAATCTGAAACAAGTGGATGATTTTCAGATTATCAGTTTACAAAAGGAGAAGATGAGTGATTTTATCAAAATAAAGATATTTGATGTTTGGCAGGAAAAAGGAGCAGAGGGCACGGGGATTGGCAAGATAAAAGTGTTTTCGAAACCTAATGAACTGACATATAGGGTAAACTCCTTTGAACTGTATAATGGCATCGATAACAAACCGGTTAAACAGGCAAAAATCAGCATCATCAATCCGGGAAGCCAAATGCAGGATGTTCATCTGACCTTATTCAAAAATAAAAACAAAGTGGATGATATTAAAATTGGGACAGTAGATGCACATCAGCAAAACGAAAAAACAATCTGGACCTATATCCCTCAAAGTGATACTGAGTTGGATGCGGTTTTATATTCGGGAAACAAAATCATTGGCAACACTTCAAAGCTAAGCATCACTGCCTATAAAAAGACCTATTTCGATGGGGGCGAATTCTTAATACAATCTACCAATCATAACGATTTGGGTTGGCTCGACACTCAATTCGAAACGGCAAACTATCGTTCGAAAGAACTAATACTTCCGGCAATGAAACTCATGGAGCAGCATCCCGAATATTGCTATACTATGGAAGCAGTTGAATATCTGAAAGAATTTTTAGAGCGACATCCTGAGAAACGAAGTGAAATGGAAAAGCTTATCAGGGAGAAACGATTTTATTGGGGGGCATCTTATACCCTCACGCTTCAATCGCAGGTGGGTCCCGAAAAATTAGCCCGACAGTTTTATTATGGCAGGCGTTGGTTGAAAGAGAATATTAAGGGTGCTGACTCAAAAATATTTATCAATGCCGATGTACCTATGCTTACCTATCAGTTGCCGCAGCTATTGAAAAGTGCCGGAGTCGAATATCTTTCTCAGGCACGAATTCCGCTTGGCTTCTATTATTGGCAGGGTTTGGATGGAACTACGATTCCTATGTATGGTTTGCGATATGGAAATTCGCCAAAGATAATGCCCAAAAATAATGACGAATGGCTGCCATTTCTTTATAAAAGGGAAAAATATTATGCAGCGCATCATTTGCCTAAGGTCATGACGTATGATTATAATGAAGATTATTTGCCACCTAATGCCGAATATATTCCTTTTGTAAAAGATCAAAATGAAAAAATGAAGCATTTTGCTGATGCATGGAATATTCAATATAAAGATCAAAAGGAAAAACAAACACAACCGCCTGTGCTAAAGTTTTCTAATACAGAAGACATGCTGAAAGAAATATTTAGCAAAACGGATATAAATATTGAAACGATAAAAGGAGAGTGGCCCAATCAATGGGCATATTATGATGAACCGGGCAATCGTGAAGCGCTATTAACAGGACGTAAAGCACATAATCTGCTATTGTCTGCCGAAAAGTTGTTTTCTTTTGTGAAAATGCTGGATACCAATATTGTATATCCAAAAGAAAAATTCGATGCTGCATGGATGGCGAATTGTTGGCCCGATCATGGATGGGGCGGAGCAAAGGGTTTGATTAGCGATAGTGTATATCACGATTCCTATCAGCGTTCGTTTAATATTGCTCAGGATTTGATGCATGAGGCAATCATGGATTTAAACAAGCAAGTGCACAATAAGAATACTGATAAAATAACCATAGTTGTTTACAATTCTTTAAACTGGAATCGCAACGAAGCGACAAGTGTTCATTTTAATTTGCCTAAAGATTGGAAAGGTTTTATATTGAAAAACAAAAACAATGAGAGCATTCCGTTTGAAATACTGAATAAGAATGCCGAAGGAGTCGACCTCTTGTTTAATGCCGAGGTGCCTTCCCTTGGTTTTAATACCTATTATGTGGAAGCAGCTAAAGAAATTCAGTCATCCATTACTGACTTAAAAGGAGATTCTATTGATCTTTTTGAGTGTAAAATAGTGTTTGGAAACGCCGGGATTATGCAATATCTGGATAAAATAAAAGACAGGAGATATTTTAAGACTGATAAATTTCAGGCAGGGGAGGTGCTTCAGTTCTCGGCTCCCGGAAATGCATGGGATGATTTGGAAAGCATGTCGATGGTGAATAATTTTGATTTCGACCGCTCAGGAAATTATCAAAGCAAAACCACCCGTTTTGTTGAAACTCCTTTGAGATATATCCGTGAAAGCGAAACCCAATTGAAAAACTTTAAGTTGCATCAGCGATATATAGTCTTAAAGAATTCGAAAGATATTGAGTTGGAAGTGGAACTTGAAGATTGGAACGGAGCAAAGAACAAAGAAGTCCGAATTGCTTTTCCAATGAATATTGAACAAAAAACAGAAAGTGGATTAAGCACAGTGCCTGCATCTTGTTTGAAAACTCCCGATGGGAAAAATAAAGGATTGCTTGCCGAGTATTTTGATAATCCTAATTTGAGTGGGAAAGCTGTATTTAGTCAGATTGATGAAAACATGGCTCCTTATTGGGATAAGAATTCGCCGGGCAAAGGAGTTCCTTCCGATTTTTTTTCAGTCAGATGGACAGGCACCATAAGTGTTGATGAAACCGGAGACTATACTTTGGGGATTATTACCGACGATAAAGGAAATTTATATTTTGAAGATAAACTTGTGGTGAACAACTGGAATCCTTATGAACTGAATGTGATGAAAACATTTAAAACCAGAATGGAAAAAGGAAAAGAATATAAAATCAAGATAGAATATGCGGAAATTGTGGAATATGCCGGAATACGTTTTCAATGGAAGAAAGAAGAAAGTCCCGACAGTAAATTGAATAATAAGGGACAGATTAGTTACGAAATCCCCTTTGGTGCGGTTGATTATAATAAAGATGAAGTAGATTTTTCGCAATTTCCTGATAATGTCGAATCTCAGTTTTACCCACAATTGTATGGCGCTGTCAATAAGCTGCCCTATCGTGAAGCGCTCAATTGGGTAAATGTTTCCACAGGAACTTATAAAGGATATGGGTGCATGTTTGCCTCGGATATTACGGTTCATTTGTTCGAAGACCAAACTTCCAATCCAGTTAATTACCCGGTAGTTCAACATGTTTTATTATCCAGCAGAAAAAGTTTGGCATGGAATCCCGAATATTGGTTTGATCAAAAAGGGAATCATAAATATCGAATGGCGATGTATTTCCATGATGGTAATTGGCGTATGCGCTATCGTGATGGAATGGCGTTTAATTATCCGCTCATTGCATTTGTTGCCACTGAAAACAATGCCTCAAAGAATTCGCTGGAAGATAAAAGCTGTTTTGTAAGCGCTGAGCCATCAAATATTATTATCACTTCCATCAAACAAAGCGAAGATGGAAAGGGAACTGTAGTACGATTCTATGAAGCAGAGGGGAAAAAATGCAATGCACATCTGAAAATGCTAAAGCCAATAAAAGAAGCTTTTAAAACTAATCTGCTTGAATATGAGCCGCTGTCTTTACCCTTAGAAACAGATGGTTCCTTGATAATTGGAGTAAAACCCTGGGAAATAATTACCCTGTATATTAAATAACCACTGTGAATTAGTTTTAAAACTTATAATATGCAGTCTTCACAAAATACAAATCAATAAGCTCCTGTTAACTTCATGTTCGTTTGGGGAATATTTTGAAAACAAACAGGGGAACCCCCGTAAAGGAATTCCCCACAAACAATAAAATAAACAAATTTCAACTTGTTGTTTATACTAATGCTAAACGTTACTGATTAAACTCTAAAAGTAGAGTATTTGCTAATTTTAATGTTTTATTTTTCATTGTTCAAATAAAATAAGAGGAGTACAAAGATATTGCACTCCTCTTATCAGTTTCAGAATAAAGTTCTTAGTTATAATTTACAGTTACATCAAATGTACCCGAATAAATTCCGAAAGCTTGTGAGCCGGCTAAGTTTAATTTTGCACCTACTACAAATGAGTCAGCACCTGAACCATTAAGAGTTCCGGTTAGACCATCAGTACCTGTAGAAGCTGTTTTTGCAACGAAGTTGTTTACGATAGTAGTTGCACCACTTGGTCCGTTGATAGTAACGTTACTACTTGGAAGAGTGATAGCATAAGTTGCATCAGCAGAACCGGCAACAGTGTAAGCTGCATTGGCAGCAACTGGAGCCTGAGGTAAAAGAGTGATGTTTCCCGGAACGTCAGCTGTTCTTGCGTTAGCTGTAGATAAAGAAATAACTACTCCGGCGGTTGGGATAGTCATCGTACCAAAATGTAAGTCGGCTGTTTTGGTTAGGGTTAAGGCTTTAACGATTTTTACACCTGCGTTTGCAGAAGCTGAATTTTGGGCCATTGTTTTGGTGGTTACACCTGCGATCATTACGATTGCTGCTAAAATTAAAGTTACTTTTTTCATTGTTTTTTGTGTTTGTTTGTTGTTTGTAATTGATTGTTGTTTATTAAAATTTTGTTTGAATTATTATGCTGCAAAATTACAGCGATAATGCCCCCCGACCATTAAGCTTCAATTAGGATGAGATTAAGATTGGATTAAGATTTTGAAGATTCATAAGTCATATATTATTATTTTTACTTCTTTTATTTCCTTTATATATATTAGATCATCTCTTTGGATAAATTAATCCATAACGTATTTTAATAGACAAGCTGTTAAGTCCAAGTTATTAAGTTATTACGAAACATTGTCAGTATTATAATCATATTTAAATAAAATTCTATTTTTGAGATAAAATAACAGAAAACATTGATCTGGGAAGGAGCTTTCCAGATCAAGAAATAAATTTTCCAAATCAAGAAAGTTGTCTTCTTATTCAAGAAAGTAGTTTTCTAGATCAAGAAAGTTGCCTTCTTGTTCAAGAAATAAATTTTCCAGATCAAGAAAGTTGTCTTCTTGTTCAAGAAAGTAGTTTTCCAGATCAAGAAAGTTGTCTTCTTGTTCAAGAAAGCATTTTTCCAGATCAAGAAAAGTGCTTTTCAAACTTGGAATTAGTCATTCTTATCAATCATAAAGAAATTTAAGTAAGGAAAGGAATGTTCAAATCAACGGAAGAATTAGTTCAATTTTGAAACTGTAAAATAGTTCATAGATTATTCAGGATAATGTAGAAAGAGTTGCTATCATTCCATTATTTTGGAGTATTACTTCAATGAAAAGGGGAACCCCAAAATGGAATTCCCCTTATCTCATGAAAAAACGATTTTTTAGTTGTATTTCACAGTTACATCAAATGTACCTGAATAAATTCCGAAAGCTTGTGAACCGTATAACTATCATGAATGAATTCAATTCTCTCTATTTTGAGTTGCTATTTATTTTGCTTCACATAAACGAGCCACAAATTCAGAGATTTTTAATT
This sequence comes from Bacteroidota bacterium, assembly GCA_037144095.1. GTDB lineage: Bacteria > Bacteroidota > Bacteroidia > Bacteroidales > CAIXTV01 > CAIXTV01. The sequence continues at coordinate 10,538 of JBAWXL010000051.1, read as the reverse complement.
TAATTGCTTTGATATTGTGTAATCTGACACAATGTTTTTAAGAATCTTTAAAGGATTGACTCATTATTTTAATAAGGATGCATGATAAACTTGAAAATGTTTTTGTGTTCGAAAAATATGTCAAAATGCTTGGACTAAAGCTTTCAACCGGACTAACTCACTTCTCAACTAAAATTATTTCCACTTCAACGATAAAAGCTAAGGCTTAAAGGAGAATTATTTTCGTTTCAATGAAAGAAGCTCCCGCTGTAAAGCTAGTAATTTCCGGTTCAACGAAAACTTTTGCCGTCTCACCGGAAACGATTCCTGTTTCAATGGGAGCAATTAGAGGCTTACGTCTTGCACCTTCCGGCTCAACTTTAGCCACTTTCGGTTCAACGGAAATGGCTTCCGGCTCAACTGAAATCATTTCCGTCGAACCAAAGGCATCTAAAAATACAACTTATTTGATGTATTTCTCCTTATTTAAGGTTAAGATTTTTCTTCCCTACTTTGAATAATATCGAGAATTCCTTCTCTAATGCCTTTGTTTATAATACAAAAAAGGAACCTTAATTGAAATTTCTTTTTCGTTTTATAAAACCAATTCTTAGATATAATTATAGTTACATCAAGGGAAGGAATAAAAATACAATAATCCTCAAAAAAGTTTGATTAAATTATCTATTGATTAATTAATTTTAGCTAAACAATTAGGTTTCAATTTTGGGAATTTACTCAATACGTATTTGTCCATTTTATCATAACTTAAACATTTAATGATTAGTTGAAAAATAATTTATTTTTTTTATTTCTCAGGCAACCATTTAGGGTGTTTTTGTGTCTTAGTGAAAATATACAATATGTGTTTGTATTAATATTATTATTACTATTGTAGCTGTTTTTCATAAATCAATTTTCATCCCTTAAATAACCTTATTACAATGTTAAAAGAATTTAGTCACACAAATTCAATTATTAATCAGAAGACTAAAACGAGTTCGACAAGTAAATTTATATTTATCTTGTTGTTTGTTAACTTATTTCTAGTTTTCACCTCAAATGGTTTTTCTCAAACAAAAGGTTGGAATTCAACATTAGAACCTCAAAAAGTATTTATTGAGAATAAAGGACAGTTTTCTTCAACAACATCAGCTGACCCTATTTTGTTTGCCTATTATGGTTGGTCAACTACTATTTATTTTACGAAGAAAGGAATATCATATAATTTCTTAAAACGTTGGCCCAAAGATGATGATAAGGGAGAAGCAGGAGAAAAGGTGACTAATATTGAAAAATGGAAAGAAAAAGAAGCTAAGGAGCATCTGATGAAGTTTAAGACCGATGATGTTTTCATGAATTGGGAAAATGCAAATTCGGATGTTGAGATTGTCGCTTCTGAAATGACCTCTGATTATCATAGCTTTTGCGTGAAAGATAAGGATGGTTCAGTTAAAAATATTAACTTTGTAAAAGCCTTTAAAAAACTTGTCTATAAAAACATATATCCCGGAATTGATATTGAATATGTATTTCATCCGACTGATGGAATTAAATATACTCTTATACTTCACCCGGGTGCCGATATATCTCAAGTAAAAATGAACTACTCCAAAATACCAAAAATTATGGAAAATGGAGATATTCATATTGCCACAGAATTTGGAGATATTATTGACCATGCTCCTACAACTTATTATTCAGAAAATAAGGAAGAAGCAATTAAATCTAATTTCATTGCGAATGGAAATAAAATCTCATTTAAATTAGACACTTATAATAAATCTAAATCAACAATTATTGATCCATGGACACAAATGCCATCAATGCCTAATTCTAATGGAGTATGGGAATGTGAGCATGACGCCGCAGGGAATGTGTATATGATTGGTGGCGATATGCCAATGATGCTGCTAAAGTATAATGCTGCAGGTGCAATTCAATATACGTACTATACACCCTGGGATACGGCAAACTATTGGTTAGGGACTTTTGCAACTGATCTTCTTGGAAATAGTTATGTTACGGCCGGTTCAATTGCCGAAATGCAAAAAATTGATGCTAATGGGTCTTTAGTGTGGAATTTCACATCAGGTCTTGGAAGTGTAAACGAATATTGGAACATTGCTTTCAATTGCGATCAAACCAAATTAATTATTGGAGGTACTACAGGAAATATGCTTTCGTTGCAAGGAGCAATATTTGACATCAATACAAGTAATGGAAGTATTAACAGTACAAAGATTGTTGGGTCGGGAAATATGTTTGGAATTCCTCCTTCCATACAAGAAGTGAGGTCAATTTCCTCATGCAGAAACTCACGCTATTATTTTATGACGTTGGATACTTTAGGGGCAATTGACGATGATTTTAGTGTTTGCCCTACTGCACCTCCTTCAGTTTTCAGGATGAACGATACTTATCATCTTTCATATAAATGTGAAAATTATCGTCCTAATAACGGAAATGCAGGAATTATGGCTGTACGTGCAAATCCAAATTATGTTTATACTCAAAATGGAACCACCATTGATAGACGGTCTCTGGTTGATGGTACTATTATTAACAGTGCAACAATTCCGGGAGGAATTAGTACTGCTTCTCTCGGACAACATCAGGTCGGAAACAGCGGAATTGATATAGATTCCTGTGGAAATGTATACGTAGGTTCGGGTAATGCTATTGTCAAATACGATGCTAATCTGAATCTTATCACTTCAATTGCCACACCGTATGCGGTTTCAGATGTTTCAGTAAGTACAGGAGGTAATGTGATTTTCTGCGGAACTACAGGAACCAGTGCCAGTACAAGCAGAACTGGATATATACAATCAGCAAATATGTCTTCTTGTCAACCCATGACCTTAGTGTGTTGCGATGCAAGTGTATGTCCCATCGGGCCATTTTGCAGTACTGATCCTCCTGCTACTCTCGTAGCAGGTACACCCGGAGGCACATGGAGTGGCCCAGGTGTCAATTCAGCAACAGGCACATTTGACCCAAGTCTTGCAGGGGTGGGGGCACACATTGTTACATATACAGTTTCATGTGGATCCAATTCAATTTTAATTAATGTTATTTCATGTGCTAACTTGTCAGTTTGTCAAGAGCAAAACGGACAGCTTTCAGTTTGGGGAGGAAATGCTCCTTATAGCTGGCAATACCAACATGACACTACTGATTGCAGTGCATGTGTAATTGGTTGTACATTCCCCCCTGGTTGTGCAGTGACTGTTACAACCTGGCCTACTTATGCAACAGGAGCGACTGCTGCTTTTCCAGGCACTTATCCAATTAGAGTAGTTGATACTTATGGAGTTGTTTTCATGGTTACGGATACTGCATCTTTACCTGATTGTGCAGGTTGTCCGCATTTCACTTTTAATCCTTCAAATATAGTAAATGTTTGTCCGGGTCAATCAACCGGAAGTTTTACAGTTACTCCTACAGGTGGAGTTTCACCTTATATTTTAAATTTGAAAAATACAGGAGGAACCTCCATTGCGGCATATGCTAATGTAAATGGTTCACAAAGTTTCACAGGTTTAGCTGCCGGAGCATATAATTTGGTAGCTGCAGATTCAAATGGGTGTATGGACTCGACAATAGTTACAATAACTCAAACAACAGAAATGGTGATTACGCTTACTCCTCAAAACGAAGGTTGTCAGGGGAGTTGTGATGGAGCAATCACTACAAGCGTTACAGGCGGAAATGGGCCTTACTCTTTTGTGTGGAGTAACGGACAAACAAGCCAAGACTTAACAGGACTTTGCCCGGGCAACTATTCAGTTACTGTTACCGACGCAAACACATGTACTAAATCAAATAGTTCCTCATTAACTTACAATACGGCTATCAATGCAGGCTTCTCGGCTAATCCTCAAACGGGTGGGCCCCCTCTTAATGTCTCATTCACTTATAATGGAACCGGAGCAACTATATGGAACTGGAATTTTGGAGACGGAAGCACCTCTACAATATCAAACCCTTCTCATATCTTTGATTCCATTGGTACATACACTGTCACGTTGATCGTTTCATCAGGCACACCTGATTTTTGTTTAGATACAGCTAAAATGACCATCATTGTTCAAAAACCTTCACTCATAATCATACCAAATGTATTTACTCCTAATGGTGATGGCAGTAATGATGAGTTCATTATTCAATATAGAGAAATTAAAAGTTTTAAATGTACTGTTTTTAATAGGTGGGGAAAGAAAATTTATGAATGGACTGATGTTAGCAAAGGGTGGGATGGAAAGACCAACAGTGGAGGTTTAGCTGCTGATGGGGTATATTACTATATTATTTCTGCCACCGGAACCGATAATGTTGAATATAATTTAAATGGATCTATTACCATAATTAGATAAATTTAATCCAATATATAAAGTTTTTATATTTTAGCACAATTAAAAAAATCATCAAATGTCAAGAATATTTAATCTTAGGAATGTAAATGTAAATCAGAATTTCTTAAAGAGATTCCCGGGAATCTATATTTATAAAATAATAATTTGCAGTCTGATTTTGTTTTTTAGCTCAAAAGGTTTTGCTCAATCAAAAGGTTGGAGTGCAAGTCCAGAGACTCAAAAGGTTTTTATTGAAAATCAAGGACAATTTCCTGTGCGAAAATCGGGTGATGCAGTCTTATTTGCTTATGACAATGGGAAAACCGCTATTTATTTTACTAAAAAGGGTATTATTTATAGCTTTATAAAACCCATACCAAAAAAAGAAGATGATGATGAAAGGGAAAAGAAAATTACTTTTATTGAAGAATATAAGAAAAAAGAAGCCGAAGAGCGTATTACAAAAGTAGAGCGTGATGTAATTTATATGAATTGGGTAAATCCAAATCCAAATGTTGAGTTAATCGCTTCAGACCTCACAACCGACTATTATAGTTATTGTGTGAAAGAAAAAGATGATAATTACAGAAACATTAATTATGTAAAAGCCTACAAAAAAATTGTGTATAAAAACATTTATCCAAATATCGACATTGAGTATGTTTTTCATCCAAGCGATGGTCTGAAATACTCACTTATATTGCATCCGGGAGCCGATATTTCTTTGTTTAAAATGAATTATTCTGTTGCTCCTAAATTAAAATCGAATGGAGATGTACACATCAAAACAAAATTTGGCGACATTATTGACCATGCTCCTTCTACTTTCTATTCTGACAATAAATCAAATACTATTGCATCATATTTTGTCAAAAATGACAACACAATTTCTTTTAATGTAAGCTCATACAGCAATACAAAGACTGTTATTATCGACCCTTGGACTCAGACGCCTGCCTTGCCCAATTCTAATGGAGTTTGGGAATGCGAACAAGATGCTGCCGGCAATGTTTATATAATAGGGGGGGATATGCCAATGAAACTTATCAAGTACAATGCTGCCGGAACTCTGCAATGGACTTATGTTACCCCTTGGGACACTGCTAACAATTGGCTTGGTACTTTAGCTACAGACATGGCTGGAAACAGTTATGTAACTTCAGGTTCTATCGCTGCATTACAAAAAATTACTCCTGCTGGAGGAGTTGTTTATACAGCAAATTCTCCTATTGGAAGCAGTAACGAATATTGGAGTATTTCTTTTAATTGCGATCAGACCAAATTGGTTATCGGAGGAACAGGTGGCACCTTATTTACTATTCAAGGAGCTATTTTTAATGTCAATGCTGCAACGGGGGCTATTACTAATACTAAGATTGTAGGGTCGGGAAATCTATTTGCAATTCCTCCGGCCATTCAGGAGGTGAGGTCATTTACTTCTTGTCAAAACTCGAGATATTATTATCTTACTTTAGATACAATTGGTGCTGTGGAAGATAATTTTGTGGTTTGTCCGGGAGCACCTCCGGCTGTTTTCGCCATGAATGATACCTATCATTTAGCTTATAAATGCGAAAACTATCGTCCCGACAACGGAAACTCCGGAATTAAAGCCCTTCGTGCCAACCGAAATTTTTTATATTCACAAAACGGAACTACTCTTCATAAACGTTCTCTTGTTGACGCATCTATTATTGCAAGCGTGACTATACCAGGAGGAATCAGTGTAACTACCCTAGGCCAACATCAAGTGGGGAACAGCGGTCTCGATATTGATTCGTGCGGAAATGTGTATGTGGGTTCAGGAAATTGTGTGTTGAAATATGATGCTAATCTGAATTTGCTTCAAACATTTCCAACTACCTATAAGGTTTTCGATGTTTCGGTGGGACCAGGGGGTAATGTTGTTTTCTGTGGAGCCACAGGAACCAATGCAACAGCTAACAGAATTGGCACAGTTCAATCGACTAACATGGCTGCTTGTGCACCTATGACTTTATTGTGCTGCGATGCCAATGTGTGCCCGGCTGGCCCTTTATGTAATACTGACAACCCTATAACATTGGTCCCAAATACACCAGGTGGGACCTGGAGTGGACTCGGAGTAGACCCAATAACCGGTGTATTTAGCCCAGGAGTTGCCGGAGCCGGAACTATTGCCATAACCTATACGCTCGCATGTGGAACAACTACCATTAATATTGTTGTAAATCCTTGTGGTTGTCCCACGCTTACAGTAACTCCAGATAATATAGTGAATGTATGTACCGGACAGACTGACGGAAGTTTCAATGCTTCAACTGCAGGTGGTGCTGCTCCTTATACTTATACATTATTAAATGGAGCTACCGTTGTTGCCACTTTTCCAAATGTTACCGGCTCGCAGGCTTTCACTGGTTTAGGTGCAGGAACCTATACTTTAAACGTAATGGATGCAAATAATTGCCCGGGCACTGTTACTGTTACCATCTCCACCATTCCAAATCTTACCCCTACAATTACAGGCAATTTGGCCATTTGTGCCGGAGCCACTACAACTCTTGATGCAGGCACAGGTTATGCAAATTATGCATGGTCTACTACTGAAACCACTCAAACCATTGATGTTTCAGCAGGAGGAACTTATTCTGTCACGGTTACCAATGGCACTTGCACGGGCAATACTTCAGTTACGGTAACCCAAAGTGCCCCTGTTACTCCCATCATCACCGGACCAACAGCCATTTGTACGGGAACCACTGCTACTTTAGATGCCGGTGCAGGATATGCGGCTTATGCCTGGTCAACCACTGAAACCACTCAAACCATTAATATTTCAGCAGGAGGAACCTATTCAGTTACCGTAGCGGATGCCAACAACTGCACAGGAACCACTTCCATCACGGTTACACAAAACAGCAGTTTGATGCCTACCATTACCGGACCCACCACATTTTGTCCGGGGAATTCTGTAACCCTCGATGCAGGTTCGGGCTATGCGGCTTATGCATGGTCGACTAACGTAACTACACAAACAATTAGCGTAAACACCCCAGGAACCTACACGGTTACGGTTTCAGATGCATTGGGGTGTTCAGGCTCTGCATCGGTTACCGTTTCACTTAATGCCAACATCAATTTCACCGTTTCGTCGACCAATGCAAGTTGCACAGCGGGTGGCTCTGCAACGGCAAATATTTCAGGAGCAGGATATACTTATATATGGAGTACCCTTCCTCCGCAATATACCCAAACCGCCACCGGACTTCCGGTCGGGACTTATACCGTAACAGTCAGCAACAATGGATGCACCGGAACTGCCGTTGTTAATATTATCAATGATGTTGGGCCTCAGGCAGGCTTTTATGCCCAACCTCAATATATCATGATATATGACGGACCTATCATATTTTTCGATCAATCGACCGGAAACATTACAAACTGGAGCTGGGATTTTGGCGATGGAACTCATGGCACCGGAAGTCAGATTGGACATGAATATTCCGACACGGGTAATTTCTTGGTAACGCTGGTGGTTACTGATGTAAATGGTTGTACCGATACGGCAATAAGTTATGTGTATATATATCCCTATTTCTCTTTCTGGATTCCGAATAGTTTCACCCCGAATGGGGATACGAAAAATGAAATATTTAAACCTCAGGGAGTAGGAATCGATACACGTAATTATTATTTCGCCATTTTCGACCGATGGGGAGCCATCCAATTTGTTACTACCGACTTAGAAACAGGCTGGAACGGAACCTACAAAAATCTATACGACAACACCAAATGCGTGCAGGGAGTTTACGTCTATCTTATCAAAGTTTACGACTTAATGGGCAACGAACATACCTATCGAGGTCATGTTACCCTCTATCAATAATATTTCAATATGAAAAAAAGGCTTGCAGAGATGTGAGCCTTTTCTTGTTAAAATGATTGCTATGCCTGGACATGCTTGTTAAACTCAAATTCATTCATATCAAACAAATTGCCGGTCTCACCTTTGTGACTGAAAAATCATCAAAAGGAAATGGTACTAATACAATAGAGTGCTTAATCATGAATTGGCTCTCCATCATTTAATGAATATATATTTTCTTCAGAGTCTTTTAAAAAATCAAATGCCGGATTTGATGTGATGGTTTTCATCCATAATTGCTCTTCATCTACATCCCCTTTTTTTTCATCAAGCAAAATGATAACCCTAACATTACTTTCCTTTTCATTGGTGGGATAATTAATTTTTAAATGTCCGAATTTATCTGTCTTCGTGTTTATTTCAATAGCTTTCATGATTTAAATATTTCAACAAAGATACAAATTATCAATATTAAAATGATTTTTTTAATGAATTAATGCTTGGAACTAAAAAATATATACATTTGTAATCTTAAAATAAATCATTATGTAAAACAAAAAACATAAAAAGATAGCGTTTCGCAGAATTCTGTACCTAGAATCGTCCAAATTTTAAAGTACTACAGGATAGTAAGCGTAACGCCACGTGAAAGCGTGGTCGTTGCTTTACTTGTAGTACGGGTTTTTGGACGAACCTTAGGTGCAGTGTGGTAACTTGACCACGCTGTTTTTTTATTTTAAAACCCTTTTGAATCGTCAAAATAAGGCTGACAACCTAATGTGACAATTATATTTATGAAAGGTGGAGTCCAGAAACCACCCTAATAAACGGAGCGAATCCGAAAAGCTTTAAGAGTAGGGAACATTTTAAATTAAAAAGATCATGAAAAAAATTACATCATTCGTAGCTATTGTATTCTTTGCATTAGTAATGAGTTCTTGTGGAACCATTTTTGGCGGGAAAATTTCAGCTTGCCAAAAACACAAACCTTTAGCAGGTGAACCAAAAAGACAAATTAGACCTTGGGTATTAGTTGCAGACATAGTACTTGCTGAAACAGCTATACCAATAATTGTCGATTTTGTTACTGGTGGTATTTATAAACCTTGCGATACACCTGTAAAACCTAAAAAATAAGTCTTATTATGAAAACAAAAATCTTTATCACACTAATAGTATTTGGTCTTATTTTTACTGCCTTCAAAATCTCATCAAACAAAGGCACGGCAATAGTCGACCAAAAAGAGGGGCTTTATATTTTTATGTTGTGTAAACCTGTTGTCGAATTCGATTATTTAGGTTCAGTTAAAAAAGGACTTGCTTTAACCGGACAGCCGGGCGAAATGTTAAATTCAATGATTAAAAAAGTCAAAAAAGATTATCCAACAGCAGATGGAATTATTTTTACTTCAATTTCGATGGATAAGGCAGATGCTGTTTTACTAAAAGACAAATAAAATAGGTAAATAGGATTTAGATATATTTCCTAAAACAAAAAAATCCCGCCTCAACCAAGAGCGGGATTTTTTCAACTTATTCAATATTCAGAACACTGTCATTAATTTTCTCAATAACTTCTTGCAGGTATTGTTTCTTAATACTTCCATGTTTTCCTATGACTTGATTTTCGGGTATCATAGTGATTAATTGAGTTCTTACCTGACATGCTTTTTTGGCAGGTTTTGTAAGCATATCGTTTGAGAGATTATAAGTAAATTCATCATCAAGTGCAGAAGAAGAAATCATCACTCCTATAAAAGCTTCCTCGTATTCATTTATAATATTGTTGGAAATAACAATTGTCGGGTGTGGTTTGGTTTCTCCGCCGGGGAGTAGAAAATTTACTTCTACAATTTCGCCTTGATAAACTCTCATTTAAAAAATCGATTCTTTTTCGTTTTCTAAAAAATTCGCTAATGCTTTTGAAGAAGTTAAATGCATGGCATTAATCGTTTCTTTGTCAGATATACTTTTAATCGAATTCAAATCATCAGCACGAACATCAAATTTTTTAACACAGTTCTGTGATTTTAAATAATTGATTAAACTTATAATATCGCTTTCTAAAGAGTTTTCTTTAATTTTTATAAGTAAATCCATTGGTTTTTCCTTTCATTCTAAATTTAACCTTGCAAAAATACGAAATATTTCCCATTCACCTAAAGCCGAAGTTTATATTAAGTGATAGCCATAAATTGGCGAAGCATTAACTTCATCAAAGTATTTCTTTAGGATTTGCTATTTTCATTCCAACCAACAAAAAAATCCCGCCCTCAACAAAGAGCGGGATTTTTCGTGTATCAATTTTAATCTTCTTCCTAAGTAATCACCAAAAATATCGGTCCTTCCCATACAGT
>JBAWXL010000050.1:0-21413 GCA_037144095.1 Bacteroidota bacterium | reverse complement strand
ACATCAATGCCACTGCTCGTTGCTTTTGGGAATTGAAAAGAATGAGGTTGATTTAGGGTAAATCAAATAGCCTAAATTTTACACATTTCATTTTTGATAACAAAAATCCGGCAAATGACGGATGCCATATTTAAAATGAAAACTAATGTCCTGCAAATGACGGATGCCATATTTAAAATTAAAACTGATATCCGGTAAATGACGGATGCCATATTTAAAATTAAAACTGATGTCCGGCAAATGACGGATGCCATATTTAAAATGAAAACTGATGTCCGGCAAATGACGGATGCCATATTTAAAATTAGAACTGATGTCCGGCAAATGACGGATGCCATATTTAAAATTAAAACTGACGTCCGGCAAATGACGGATGCCATATTTAAAATGGAAACTAATGTCCGGCAAATGGGGGATGCCATATTTACAAAAAATACAGGAATCCGTTAAATGGAAGAAAATAATTTTTATTTTATAATCTAATAAAAATATTATTTAAAATGAAAGGCAACAATATGTAAAGCTATCACAATCAGACGTTCTAAAATTAATTCAATGGACCTACTTTTATTTTTTCTAACTAAATTTCTGTTTCCTGAAATTTTTAAACCACATTCACTTCTAATTCCAGAATCACATTAAATTTTTCGAATACACTCTTGCTAATTCCATTTGCCAAATGAAGAATTTCAAGCCCTGTTGCATTTCCATAATTCACCAGAACCAACGCCTGATTTGGATGAACACCTGCATCCCCCTTTCTAAATCCTTTCCACAGACACTTTTCAATTAGCCAGGCAGCAGCCAGCTTGTAAGATTCTTCATTTAGTTTAAATGCTTTTAAATCAGGATATAACTTTGAAATCTTCCGATACTGAGAAGCGCTTACCACAGGGTTCTTAAAAAAACTTCCCACGTTACCAACAACATTTGGATCGGGTAGCTTAGCTCTTCGTATTTGACAAACAATCTCGCGAATATCCTGAAGACTTTGTTGTTTAAAATTCTTTTCAAGCAACATTTCGCTTAGTGATTCATAAGTTACCGGTAAATGAATATTTTTACTAAGCTTAAACACAACAGAAACAATCATCAGCTTATGTTTTAGCTCTCGTTTAAAAATACTATCCCTGTATCCAAATTCACATGCCGCATTGTCCATTGTAATTAGCTCGCCAGTGTCCAATCTAATTGCATTCAGACTATAAAAAACATCCTTAAGTTCAACACCATAAGCGCCAATATTTTGTATTGGAGAACTTCCAACTTTACCTGGAATCAATGATAAATTTTCAAGTCCGCCCCAATTATTTTCAACACATTGTGCAACAAATTCGTCCCAATTTTCACCTGCCATTGCCCTAACAAAAATTTGTTCATCATTTTCGTCTAAAATTTCTATTCCTCTAAAACACGGCTGCACAATTAATCCATTAAAATCCCTGAGAAATAATAAATTACTCCCCCCCCCTATTATGAATACTTGATTAGACTTATAAATTTGTGATTGCAATAACTCAGCTATATCCTTTGTTTCATTCAGAAAAGAAAAATAGCGCGCATTAAGCTCAAATCCAAATGTGTTATAGGCTTTTAACGATTGATTTTCAATTATCTTTAACATTTTTCTAAACGAACAATTTAATTCCTGTGTTGCAAAATTGGTTATTTAATAAAATTCAACTTTATCATAAACCGAAATCAAAATTACTACTTTTTTACAATATCTGACAATAATTTGAGTTTTCAATCTGAACATTTATAATTTTGCAAGAAGAATAAATTATGTCAAAAAAGGCAATTGTTACCGTAACGAACGATATTTCAACCGATAATCGAATACTAAAATCCGCAGCAGTATTGGCTGAATTAGGTTTTGAAGTAAGCATTTTTGGGCGCATTCATAAAAATAGTTTAGCTGTGAAACAGCTTCCATATCTTTGTATCAGAAAGAAACTTTTATTCAATAAAGGACCTTTGTTCTATGCTGAATATAATATTAGACTTTTTTGCTTTTTGCTTTTCCACAAGTTCGATCTTATTTATGCCAACGACCTCGATACTCTATTGCCTTGTTTTATTGCTCATAAACTTTGTAAAGCGCCTTTAATTTACGATACTCATGAGTATTTCACAGGTGTACCTGAACTTGCCAAGAGACCAACAGTACGTAAAATATGGGAGATGATTGAGCAACGAATTTTCCCACATCTTAAAACAATTATTACGGTAAATAAAAGTATTGCTCAATTGTATTTTGAAAAATATAATAAAGAACTACAAGTTGTTCGAAATATTCCGTTGTATCGTGAACCAGTTTTAGCACAAAGAGAAGCACTTAAACTTCCTCTGCTACCTACCAAAATACTAATTCTTCAAGGCTCTGGAATTAATGTAGATAGAGGAGCTGAGGAAATACTTGAAGCCATGCAATTTCTTCATCAAGCAGTACTATTGATCATTGGCGGTGGAGATGTTATTGAGGATTTGAAAAATAAAGTAAAACTTTTAAAACTCGAAGATAAAGTTTTATTTATCAGTCGTCAGCCATACCAAACTCTTATGCAATATACTGCATCTTCCGATATAGGAATTACACTCGATAAGGATACGAATATTAATTATCGCTTTAGTTTGCCAAATAAGCTTTTCGATTACATTCAGGCACGCATTCCAGTTTATGCTTCGTCTCTTCCTGAAATTAAGCATATTGTTAAGCATTATCAAGTTGGTAAAATAGCAAGTTCACACCAACCTGAAATTATTGCAAAAGAAATTCAAGAGATGTTGAACGATTTGGAACTTATGAAAAAATATCAATCCAATTGTGAAACAGCAGCCCTTGAACTTTGTTGGGAGAATGAAAAGCTTCAATTAATGAATATATTAAAACCTTATTCTGACTAATCAACGTCTTCAGGCAATTCCTCAGTCGAAACTCTAGCAATATTAGAATCAATTACCTTCCCGTTTTCACAAGAAAATGTTCGAGCAGGGAATTTTTTAAATAATGAGTAGTCATGGGTTGCCATCAAGACAGCTCTACCTGAACGGCTTATTTCCATAAGTAAATCAACTAAGCTTTCTGAAGTCTCAGGGTCTAAATTCCCTGTTGGTTCATCAGCCAAAATAATTTCAGGATCATTTACTAAAGCTCTTGCAATTACAACCCTTTGCTGCTCTCCCCCAGATAGTTGATGAGGCATAGAGTTTAATTTTCTTGCCAAACCAACTTTTTCTAACACCTCCTGAATTCGCTCTTGCATCTTAACTTTGTCTTTCCAACCGGTGGCTTTCATTACAAATTTAAGGTTTTCATTTACGTTTCTATCATTCAACAACTGAAAGTCCTGGAAAACTATACCTATTTTTCTACGCAACTTTGGTATATCCTTATTTCGAATGGTACGTAAATCAAAATCTACCACATTAGCTTCACCAAGAGTAAGTGGAATATCTGCATAAATCATTTTCAGTAAACTTGTTTTCCCGCTGCCCGTTTTGCCAATAAGATATGCAAATTCATTTTTTTCTATTGAAAAGGAAATATTCGATAAGATTAATATATTGCGTTGAAAAACAGAAACATTATCTAATTTTATAATGGTATCAAGTGACATCGTATTTTTTTTGAGCAAATATACATATATGATTTTAATTACGCTTTAAAACATGATTTCAATAGATCAAAAATATTTTTTAATTCATTTTTTAATGAATGTTATAGAAAATGATTATATTTGTATGCTAATAAGTATGAATATGTTGAATGAAGAAAATATTGATTCAAATAATGATTTCCTGAAATCATGTTCATTTTTTGAAAATCTTTCACCTCATGAACTTACCGTGATTAAACGTAACAACATTGGTGTAATTTTCAAAAAAGATGAAGTTATTTACCACCGTGATTCTATTGTCGATAGACTGCTTTTTGTAAAAGAAGGTTTTGTTAAACTGATGCTCCTAAGCAATTATAAGAAGAATTTCATTCTTGAATTTGCTGGGAAAGGAGAATTGGTAAATGTAATATTTACAGGTTTTCATAAGACTCCTATTACTGCAATTGCGCATTGCGAAACACAAATTTTTGCTATTGATATAGTGGTTGCAAGAGAAATTATGATTAAAAATCCTCATTTTGCTTTAGACATAATGAATCACTCTACAGCAGCTGGATTATCCAGATTTCAACGTATCGCAAGCATTACCTTGAAACAATCAAGAGGAAAACTAGCAGATGCTTTATTTTACAATGACACAAAATTGATAGACAATGATATCCCATTAAAAATTAGTCGTACTGATTTAGCAGAATTAGCAAATCTTTCTCTCGAAAATACTGTAAGAACCTTAAAAGAGTTTGAAAAAGAAAAATTAATAAAATTAGACAAAGGCTTCATATCTATAATAGACAGAAATCGCTTGCAAAAAGTAAGTGATAATGGCTAATTCTAAGGCGTTGAAATTGAAACGGGTAGAATTTTTCCATTAAAATATTTATTTCCCTCTAATGCAAAATCTGCAATGTATTTAGCCATTTCATTAGCATTAGTTGGAGCAGTATAGTTAGGAAAAGCACTTGACAACATTTCCGTTTGTGTTGCTCCTAATGAAAGGCAATTAACCTGAATAAATTTTTCTTTTAATTCTTCAGCAAGACATTCCGTTAAAACAGCCAAAGCTGCTTTACTGGCAGAATACATTGATAAACCAGAGAATTTCATGCTTCCCTGAAAACCTCCCATACTCCCAATATTCACAATATGACTACCTTTACTCATTAAGGGGACAAGTTTTTGAATTAAAGTGAAAGGTGCTTTTACATTGGTATCCAACATTTCATCAATCTCACTTATAGAAAGTTCATTATATGGTTTATTGATCAAAATGCCGGCATTATTAATCAATATATTTAGATGATCAAATTTTCTTCTAACTAAATCAGATAAACTATCACCAGCATTATTAATATCTAACGACAAAGGATGCACCGAATGTGAAGCATTTAACTGAGATATATTTCTTGAAACGGCAATTACATTATGATTAATCGATAGAATATTCGCAAGTTCAAATCCGATCCCTTTGCCTGCGCCTGTTACTATTATATTCATTTTAAATTATTTCGGAAATATTAATTTTACAACAGTCAGTTCATTTTTAGTGGATTGAATATTTATTTCTCCGTTATTAAATGTGATGAGTTTATTAGCGATATATAATCCCAATCCATTTCCCTGTTGTTCCTGGACATCCCTTTGGTATTGTTGAAATGCTAAATATTGGTTAGAATTCAAATCTTCACAACCTTTCCCGCTGTTGGTAACTGAAATAATACATTTATCAGATTCATTAGAATTTGATATATTAACTTGTGTATTGTCATCTGAAAACTTAAAAGCATTATCTACTATTTCCTCAATTATTTTCAGGAAATGTTCAATAGGAATGTTTAATTTACAATCACTTAGTTTATACTTTAAATCATTTGTTCGCTTGTATGATTTAGCATAATTGCTTGCTACTTCTACCAATGAATCTTTATAATAAAATGAATCAGAAATTAAAGCTTCTTTAATAATTGGAGCATTTAATCCTGACGCAGAAAACTCTGCATAGAGCTGAAGATTTCGTAAAGTTCGTTCAATTCGTTCAGCTGCACACTTAATTGATTGAAATAAATCATGCAAATTCGTTTCAGTAATCTGGGGATAGTGATTAATAAGAATATCGGAAGCCATGTGAATTAAAGTTAAACCGGTATACAATTCATGAGAGTATACTGTGGATAGATTCTTCTTATATTCTTCTACTTTCTGATTTATTTCAGAATTGATAACTTCATTTCTTGCTAAACGTGTTTTAATGATATTTAATAAGTCCTTAGTAGCAAACGGCTTTGTAATATAATCATCTGCACCAAGTTCCATGCCTAATCTTGAATCTTCATGACTGGTGCGAGCAGTTAAAAAGATGAAAGGAAGATTGGCAAACGATTTACTATATCGAACAGTTTTCAATACGGCATATCCGTCTAATTCGGACATCATAATATCACAAATCACAAGATGTGGCTGTTCATTGAAAATCTTTTGAATACCTTCATGACCGTTTTCTGCTTCAATAACGATATAATTATTCAATTCAAGAATTTCGCAAATATTCTTCCTTAAATTCGTTTCGTCTTCAATCAATAAAATTTTATACATTTTTTTCAATAGGGATTGTTATTGTGAAAGTGCTACCTTGTTCGACTGCACTGTTTATTTGTATTTCGCCTTTGTGTAACTCTAAAAAATGTTTAATCAGTACTAAACCCAAACCACTTCCAGGAATTGAAGAAGCATTCTTTGCTCTGAAAAAAGTATCAAAAAGATATTTTTGTTCATCATCGGGTATCCCGATTCCATAATCTTTCATTTCTATTTGAAGTGAGTTTTCTGTGAATACTAAATTCAATTCAGGGGATGGTCTGCCCTTCGAAAACTTTAATGCATTTGAAACAAGATTGCTTAAAATATAAAAAAACAAAGTTTTATCAATCTTCATAATGACTGGTTCTCCGAAAAGCTGGAATTTAATTAATCTTTCGTCTATAATGTTTCTTTGTATTTCGATTAACAACTCTGGAATAAATTCTTCTAAACTAACATTTTCTGGACAGAAATTTAATTTCCCTGCTTCATCTTTACTTATAATAAGTACATTTTCAATTAACAGTATAAGTCTTTTAATTTCATTATTAATTTGATGTATTTGCTTTTGAGATTTTATTTTTATTAAATCATTAGTTTCAAGTTTTTCAAAATAAATATTTAGTAATTCATTGCTCGAACTTATTGAAGCTAAAGGATTACGGAATTCATGAGAAATCATTGAAACGAAGTTGCTTTTAAGTTTATTCAGTTCTCTTTCCCTTTCAAATGCCTTTCTTAATTGAATTTCAGATTTTTTTCTTTCTGTAACATCAACAATGGTAGCAATTTGTTTATTGAGAGTTCCATCGTCATTGTAACTTAGTTGTCCTGTTGTTTCAAGGTAAAATATATTACCCTCATTGTCAGTTATTCTGAATTCATAGGAATAATTTTTATTTTTATTTACAATTTGCTGTTTACTAAATGAAAGCAAATCATTTATATCTTCCGGGTGAACATTTTTAAAGAAGTATTCCTGTGTAAAATTGAAATTCTCCTGAGGTTTAGGAATGCAAAGAATAGCAAAAATATTATCGGAATAATCTAAGGTGTTCGACTTAAAATCGAATGTCCAACTTCCCATTTTAGCTATTTTTTGAGCTTCATGCAGCTTTTTCTCATTTTCTCTTAATTTTAATTCAGTAGTTTTAAGTTCGGTGATGTTATGAAAAATTGATTGAAGTGATCCATCAGGTAACATTTTAGTACTCATCTCAATTGAGATAATATTTCCATCTTTTCTTATTAATTGTCTTTCGTTCTGAACTGATTTCCCTTTTAAAATCGCATCAAAATCGAGAGGTTTTGATTTCAATTGTTCGATCGTAAAAAGCTGACTCATATTCATTCCAAGTAGTTCATCCTTAGAATATCCTGTAAGTAAACTAGCCTGATGATTTACATTAATGAAGTTTCCCTGATGGTTTCCTGTGAAAATTGCATCTGCCGCTTGTTCTAAATGTTCGCGATATTTTGATTCGGATAATGATAAAGCTGTTTCAATTTGTTTTCTTTGTGTAATATCAAGAGAAGTGCTTAGAATTTCTTCCACTTCTCCGTTTGCATCACGCTTAAAAACAACTGCTTTTGAATAATACCATCGCCATTCACCATTTTTGTGTTTTCTTCTGAATTCATAAGAAAATGGAATTCCATCTTCTTGATTAGAAAGCAATTCAATTCCATTTTTAACCTGAATGATATCTTCTGAGTAAATGGATGAAAACAATTCATTGCGATAAGTGTTTTCATACTCATCTTTTGTCATTCCAAACGAATCATAGAAGTTCGAAGTTGCCCAAACCACGTTTAAGGTCTTAGTATTAATAATATAAATTGAGTTAGGAATTGTCTGAAATATTTTATTTAATAAATATACGTTTTCATTTAATTGACGCTCGTAATGAATTCGTTGGGTAATATTAACAGCAAATTGAACTATCCCTGATTGAATTCCCGGATTCTGAAACCAGGGTTTTAAACTCCAATTGTACCATCTTTCATTTCCATCAATTAAACTAAAATCTGATTCAACATTTGAAAACCCATCTCCTTGTATTGCCCTGATAAATAACTCAACAACTTCTTGAGATGTACTAGGAAATACTTCGCACACTTTTTTGCCTACGATATCGTAATCAAGGTTAAATTCAGTGTAAAATGCTTCATTCACAATAATATATCGCATTTCCATATCAAGCATGGCAATTAAAAAAGGACTTGAATCTATTAAAAGTCGTAATTTTTCTTCTGACTCAATAATATTGGCTTCCGTATTTCTTTTTTCGGTAACATCTTGCACAATTCCCAATCCAAATAGGGGTCTTTTTTTAACATCATAAATTATTGATGAAGTCAGGGATGCCCATATATCGTTGTTATTTTTAGTGCTATATCTTTTTGTGATTGTAAACGAATTTGCTAATTGATCAAAAAGAGGAGAATGACTTTGTTTTTCAGGGGGTATGTCGTCAGGATGAATCAGTTCATTAATACTCAGATTAGTTAATTCGTCTAATGAATATTCAAACATTTTGCAAAATGAATTATTTGCATTTGTAATCTTTAATGTGTCTAATGAAATCGTTATGATTCCAACCGGATTTTTTTCAAAAAGAACCCGAAATTTTTCTTCACTTATTTTTAGTTCATCAAGGTTTATTCGAGATTCAATTATTTTTTCCTGAAGTTGATTAATAATAATATTATATCTCTTTTCAAGCTCAAGAAATCGTTTTTTGAATTTGTTTTTTGAAGCATAAATGAAAATGATAATCAATAAAGCTGCAAACACAAGAATAAAAGCAAAAATGTGTAGATGCTGTTGTTTTTCAAGTTTTGCTCTCGTTAGTTCAGTTACATTTTCTTCTAACTCAAGCTTGGTTTGAATTTTTTCTAAATCCAGCTTTTTTGATTGAAGAATAATATTTTCATTTATACTCGTGAAAAGTTCGAAATAGGATAAAGCTATGTCTGGTTTTCCAATTTTTTTATTTAATAGATATAATTTTTTATAGCTATTTGCCAGAAAATTCTCTTTTCCTTGTAGTTTTGCAATTTCAAGACCTTTATTCAAAAATATTCTTGCTGAATCGAATTGATTCATATTAAAGTAATCGAATCCTATATTTGTGTACGAACTCCCAGTGAGTGTTATATTTCCAACATGAAATCTGATTTGAAGTGCTTTAATATTATAGTTTAACGAATTTCGGGTTTGATTAATTAGGGAATAAAGATGTGCAATTTTCGAATATGTATCGCCAAAATAAAATGGTTGTAATGTGTCATTTCTTGTTTTAGTAGATAATATATAGGTATCAATTGCTTTTTTGATATTCGATTCATTTTTTTCCTGATAATATGCTTCAATTGAATGAAATTTATAAGAAGAATAAGGATCTATCATAAAAGTATTGCATATTTGCTCACATATTTTTAATGTTATTCGGGCTGGCAAAGAATAATTTAATGTAATATACAAATTTGTCATTTCAATTAAACTCCAAAGGGTTTGTATATGATTTAAATTCTTTAATGCTATAATTAATGCATGTGCATCAACATCATACGCTTTTGCATATTCGGAATTTTCTCTCAGATATGCACCCATTAATAAAAACGAATCAAAAGTCTTATTTAAATCGCCTAAATGTGAATATAAATTAATGGCAAATAACCGATTTTTAATTGCTTCATCAGGTTTATTCCACAAATAGCAGACGGTTGAAAGAATTTTATAAGAATGTGCTAAATTGTTGGTATCATTTATTTCTGAAGCAATTTTAATTGCTTTTGTAACTGATTGTAATGCTTTTGCATTATCTGCCAGATAAAAATATATCTCTGCTTCATTACATAAAGCCTCGACAAATCCTTTTTTATAATCTATCGAATCGGCAATTGCAATTGCTTTTAAATTAAGCTCAAGTGATTTCGGTAGTGAAAAATTATAATTATTGACCGTAAGAGCATTAAGTCTATTTACTTCAATTGAATCATAAGTTCTATTTAATGTATTTTCGGCTGAACTGATATAATTTAGACTCATGAAAATTAAAAGAGAAATGAAGCTTAAGTATCGAATAATGGTTTTCATAATGACATTTATTTCACTTTATAAAATTACAAAATAGTTTGATATCACAACAAAATTCTTTTTAAAAAAAATATTTTGCTAAAATTGTATTGTCAAATTAGCTTAATTTTAGCATGAAATAATTTAATAGAAAATTGGTCAATCCCCCTTAAGATTTGACTTTTTCATAAAAGTTGAACTATAAAATTGAATTTATAAAGCTTAATTTTTTCTTCTGAAAGATATGAGATTAGTTCACTAATTAATAGTTCAAATATCGAGTTTAGTGATTAGATAAAAGCAAAATAATAATGCCACAACCTAATTTTCCAAAGCATGAATTACTGTCTCTAAATCGAATTATTTAAAAAAAGCATGAAGTTCCAAATATTTTTTTAATTTCGACCTTTAAAAACTAATAATCAAATCGTATGAATTCAGAAGAAAATTCTCTAAAAGTTTTACCCGAAAATGCGTATCGCGAACTAAAAGAAGGCGAAGAATACGTACCTGTAATGCAGGCAAAGCATGTCTTTCCTGAAGTAACCGCCTGGTCGGTTGGTATGGGGTTGTTGATGGCTGTTATATTTTCTGCCGCTGCAGCCTATTCAGGGCTAAAAATCGGACAAGTATTTGAAGCCGCTATCCCAATTTCAATTATTGCTGTAGGTGCATCTGCCGCAGCCAGAAAGAAAAATGCTTTAGGGCAAAACATTATTATTCAATCTATAGGAGCTTGCTCGGGGGTAATCGTTGCAGGTGCCGTTTTTACCATCCCCGGTTTATATATTTTACAGGCTAAATATCCTGATATCCAAGTTGACTTCTGGCAAATATTTTTCTCGTCATTATTAGGAGGCTTTTTAGGAATCCTTTTTTTAATTCCTTTCCGTAAATATTTTGTCAAAGATATGCATGGAAAACTTCCATTTCCGGAAGCCACTGCTACCACCGAAATTCTTATGACAGGTGAAAAAGGTGGGACTCAGGCAAAGTTACTTTTAATAACTGGTCTCATTGGAGGAGTATTCGATTTTTGTTTTTCATCATTCAAATTATGGAGCGAAGTCATCACTACACGGGTTATTCCTGCAGGAGCCCTTTTGGCTGATAAAGTTAAAATGGTTTTCAAATTCAATGTTAGTGCCTTGATATTTAGTTTCGGGTATCTTGTCGGATTGCGTTTTTCATTAATCATTGCGGTGGGTTCATTGCTATCCTGGTTTGTATTTATTCCATTAGTGAATGAAGTTGGAAATATTGTGGCAACAATGGGCGGTGGAATTAACCCATTTGCTGACCTTTCTGCCGAAGCCATTTTCAGAGCTTATGTGCGTCCAATCGGAATTGGTGCAATTGCAATGGCTGGTATTATTGGCATTATTAAATCATCAGGAGTAATTGTAAGTGCATTTAAATTAGCTGTTGGAATGGGGTCGAAAACTCATGCAGAAGCGAAAGTGGAACGTACTCAAAAAGATCTAAAAATGTCATTCGTGATGTTGTTTCTATTTCTTACCTTAATTGCAGTTTTTGTATTCTTAATTTTCGGAGTTCAAATCACCCTTGTACAATCTCTTGTTGCTTTGGCAACCATTTTCATTATTTCCTTTTTATTTACAACTGTTGCTGCCAACGCCATTGCAATTGTAGGAACAAACCCTGTTTCCGGTATGACTTTGATGACCCTTATTTTATCATCTGTTGTTTTGGTTTCAGTTGGACTAAAAGGTTGGCAAGGCATGGTGAGCTCCTTAATCATTGGAGGCATTGTTTGCACTGCCCTTTCGATGGCAGGGGGGTTCATAACTGACTTAAAGGTTGGTTATTGGCTCGGTACAACTCCTGCAAAACAGCAAGCTTTTAAATTTTTAGGCACATTGGTTTCTGCAGCCACAGTGGGTGCAGTTATTTTTATTCTAAATAAAGCCTATGGTTTTGTTCCTTCTGCAGAACATACCGAACCCATGACTGCACCACAGGCAAATGCCATGGCCGCCATCATTGAGCCTTTAATGTCGGGGACTGGAGTAAGTTGGGTATTACTTTCGATAGGTGCCGTAATTTCGATTTTATTAAACTGGTTGAAAATATCACCTTTAGCATTTGCTTTGGGCATGTTCATTCCTTTAGATTTGAATACCCCATTGGTAGTTGGAGGTCTGTTAAATCATTGGTTTAACAAAAGCACCAAAAACGAAAAACTCAACACAGCCCGTTCTAACAGAGGTATTTTAATTGCTTCCGGTTTTATTGCAGGGGCAGCTTTATTTGGAGTAGTTGGCGCTTTCTTGCTATTCTTCAATGTAAAACTCGATACTCATTTATGGTCAGAAGATTCGAGTGGTGCTCAAATAGCCGCTTTGGCAGCTTTCCTTTGTTTAATTGGATATTTTGTATGGGAATCTTTCCGTGCAAAACAAGATGATTAATTCATTTATTTAGATAATAAAAAAATAATTTAATGTTTTAAGCTGTTAATTGTCATTGTGTTTAAAAGAAATTATCAATAATTACTTAAAGTAAATTTGCAAGTTTCTCTTAATCAAAATGACAATTAATAAGCTTTATAGTATAAATCAACAAAAACAATATTTAAAATGAAAGACAAAATTCAAGAACGTTTTTTAAAGTATATATCTATTGATACACAATCTGATGAAAATTCAGAAAGTTGTCCGAGCACCCAAAAACAATTCAATTTAGCGAATGTGCTAAAAGATGAAATGAACCATATGGGTTTAAGCGATGTAAGTTTAGATGAAAACGGATATTTAATGGGTTTTCTACCTGCAAACACTTCTAAAAGTATTCCTTCAATAGGTTTCATTGCTCACATGGATACCAGTCCTGATATGTCTGGTGAAAATGTTAACCCTAAAATAATCAGATGCTATGATGGCAGAGATATCATGTTGAATCAGGAAAAACAAATTCTGTTGTCGCCTTCTGATTTTCCTGAACTTTTGGATTGCGTAGGAAAAACTTTAATTACAACCGATGGCACTACTTTATTGGGTGCTGACGATAAAGCAGGTATAGCTGAAATCTTGACTGCTATTGAGTTTTTAATAAATCATCCTGAAATTCTTCATGGTAGAATTTGCATCGGTTTCACTCCCGACGAAGAAATTGGAAGAGGCGTTGACCGATTTGATGTTAAGAAATTTAATGCCGACTTTGCATACACCATGGACGGTGGTGGCTTAGGTGAATTAGAATATGAAAACTTCAATGCGGCTATGGCAAAGATTTCTATTCAAGGCAGAAACATACATCCGGGTTATGCAAAAGGGAAAATGATTAATGCTTTATTAGTTGCTATGGAATTCAACAGTTTGCTTCCCGTGAATGAACGTCCTGAATTCACACAGGATTATGAAGGATTTTTCCATTTAGTTAAAGTAGAAGGAAATGTTGAGCATTGCTCAATTCAGTATATCATTCGCGACCACGACCGTTCGAAGTTCGAATCGAAGAAAATCTTAATTCAGCAAGCAGTTCAGTTTATTAATCAACGTTATCATGATGAAACTTTAACTTTAGAGTTAAAAGATCAGTATTATAATATGAAAGAAATGGTAGAGCCTGTTTATCATGTGGTTGAAACGGCAAACACTGCCATGGAAATGCTGCATATAAAACCTCATATTATGCCAATACGCGGTGGCACTGATGGTGCCCGCCTTTCCTTTATGGGCTTACCTTGTCCGAATATTTTTGCCGGTGGGCACAATTTCCATGGGAAATATGAATACGTGGCATTAGAAACTATGGAAAGTGCAGCAAATGTGATTTTGAAAATTATTGAATTATATGCTGCAAAGCCTTAATTTTTAAGAATTGAAATTAAGCAAAATCAGCAAGAAATCTTTGCGGAAGCTTTTCAATCCATTTCGGATTATCAAAGCCATTAGAATTCAAAAAAAGTCAAAGCGATATCCCGACAGATCTCGTAATGATGCTCAACTAAAGTTTTATTCCTCTGTTTTTAACAGCGATTTTCTTCATTATGGCTATTTTGATGATATTCATCAAGACCCTGCAAGCATTAGTTTCAACGACTTTCATCAGGCTCAGTTAAATTATGCGCTTCAATTTGTTAATAATATAGAACTGAAAAATCTTCCCATTCTTGACATTGGTTGCGGAATGGGAGGTTTAGCTAATTTATTTTTAGAAAAAGAATTTAATGTGTATGCGCTCACTCCCGATATGCATCAAGTAAATTATATTCAAACAAAATGCCCTGATATTCCGGTCTTAGGAATGAAGTTTGAGGAAATCGATTCAGCTAAATATGCAAATTATTTTGGCACTCTTATTACTTCCGAATCATTGCAATATCTTCAATTAGTGCACTCACTGGATATCATGAATGCCATATTGACTAAAAATGGCGAATGGTTAGTTTGCGATTATTTCCGTAAGGGAGAATCACATGAAAAATCAGGTCATAATTGGGATTTTTTTTCAAATACGCTTGAACAGAAAGGCTGGAAAATAGTTTCAGAAACTGATATCACCCTAAATGTGGCAGTTTCGTTAGGATATGCTTATGAATTTTGCAAAAGAATTGGTCTTCCTTTGTATGAATTTATCATCGAAAAAATGAAAGTAAAACAAGCCGGATTCTCATATTTGGCTTGTGATTTATTGAAAAATATTGATGAAAATATTCATTCAGGAATTGAAATAACAAAGCCTCAACGTTTTATTGACGAAAAGAAATATGTGTTTTTGAAAATTAAAAGAGCCATTGATTGCCTCTAAAATCATTTAGAAATTAAAATTAGCTTTCTGAGGGAAAAACGTTAAATGTAGCTTTACATTAGAAAAAGTCACTCTGAACAATGAAAAAGCAGCCATTTCAAATGAAAAAGCAGCTATTTCATTTGAAAAAGCAACTTTATCATTTGAAAAAGTTACTTTGAACGATGAAAAAGTTACTTTGAAGGTTTAAAAAGCAATTTTTTCATTTGAATAAGCAACTTTTTCATTTGATTTAGTAACTATGAAGGTTGAACAAGCAACTTTTTCATTTGATTGAGTAACTTTATGCGTTTTTATCGTTTAAAATAATAAGAAAAGCACGATTTAATATGTTTTAAATGAAAAAAAACCTCTTTAAAATGAATTTTGTAATTTTGCTCAATAAACTAGATTGAAACTAAAATTAGTTGTTTAAGTTGAATTTTAGATAAAAAATTAAATGACAAGGAAAGAAAAAAACGAAATTGAAAGTAGAAAAAATCAAATAATTGAAGCTTTAGAGCCCTTTTGTACGCAAAAACTCGATGATGATTATTTTCAATTATGTATTTTACTCCTGGATAAATTAGGGAAAGTACAAGATAAGCCTCTAATGTCGGGCCGAATTGAAATATGGGCAGTGGCAATTTTGCATGCGTTGGGAACAATAAACTTCTTATTTGATAAGACTTTCGAACCTTATGTTAGCATTGATGAATTGAATAAATTTTATGGAACAAGTAAATCTACCACCAGTAATAAATCAAGATTAATCAGAGATGCATTTGATATGGATTCTTTCAATGATGAATATCTAACAGATTATATGCTTGACAACCATCCTTTAAATAGATTCGAAATGATTGATGATTTGATTGTTTTAAAGGAACCACTTAAAGAAGTTAAACCCCGGGAACAAAAAATACCTGAGCCTAAAAAAGTAAAAATAAAACCGGTTGATCCCTCACAATTCAATCTTTTTGATGAATTGCAATAAGAAATTAAAACACCTTCTCAGCAATACTTCTGATGTTATTCGATTTACCCATAGTGTAATAATGTAACACAGGGACTCCCCTACTCTTTAGTTCTTTCGATTGCAAAGTGCACCATTCAATTCCAACCTGGGCTGCTGATTTATTGTCGGCACATTTTTCTATTTCACAGGCAAGTTCATAAGGAATATCAATATGAAAAGTCTGAGGAAGGGTTAGCAATTGTCCTCTGGTAGTGATGGGTTTTAAACCGGGAATAATTGGCACCATGATTCCCGCATTTCGACAGGCATCCACAAAATCGAAATACTTCTGATTATCGAAAAACATTTGAGTGACAATATAAGAGGCGCCTGCTTCTATTTTCCGCTTAAGATGTAACAAATCAGCTTGCATATTGGGAGCTTCGCTATGCTTTTCAGGATAACCTGCCACACCAATATCGAAATTGGTTGGGTTTTTATTTTCAATATCTTCAGTAAGATATATGCCTTTATTCATATCCACAATTTGCTGAACCAAATCAATGGAATGCGCATGTCCGTCAGGTTCGGGAGAGAAGAACTTCTCATGTTTCAAGGTATCCCCACGAATGGCAAGGAGATTATGAATATCTAAAAAATGCATGTCAATCAACGCATTCTCAGTATCTTCTTTGGAGAATCCCCCACAAATAATATGAGGAACAATTTCGACTTTATATTTATACTTTATAGCTGCAGAAATACCAACAGTACCGGGTCGTTTGCGTATTACATTCTTTTCCAACAAACCATTTTCCCGCTTCTTATATATGATTTCCTCCCGATGATAGGTAACATTGATATAAGCCGGATTGAAATCCATCAGCGGGTCAATAGCATTATAAATGGTTTGTATGGTATCGCCCTTCATTGGAGGCAGTAACTCGAATGCAAACAAAGTAGTATCGGATTGCTGTATGGCGTCAGAAATTTTCATGAAAAGAATAAAATAAAGAATATATTAATAATTGATGGTCGAAGCCAGTTGTTTCTCAACAAGTTTAAGGGGAATTTGTTTACGCTCGGCATAATTTACTACCTGATCTTTGCTAATTCGGGCAAGATTGAAATACTGAGCCTCAGGATGTGCAAAATAATATCCACAAACAGAAGCGGCTGGATACATAGCAAAGTTTTCGGTTAGCGTTATGCCACAATTCTTTTCGACATCCATCAATTGAAAGAGGCTAAGCTTTTCTGAATGATCGGGACAGGCAGGATAACCTGGGGCAGGACGTATTCCCTGATAGTCTTCTTTCAAAAACCTTTCTACATGCTTTTTCTCTGTGGGAGCATAGGCCCAAAACTCTGTTCTGAGTTTATAATGGAGCAATTCGGCAAAAGCTTCGGCAAGGCGATCGGCAAGGAACTTGAATAACATAGCACTATAATCGTCGTTTAGTTTTTCATAGTAATCGACCCACTTTTCGAGCCCCACTCCTGCTGTAACCGCAAACATTCCAATATAATCCTGGTAAGATTGTGGAGCAACAAAGTCAGCTAATGAAAGATTGGGAACGCCTTTTTCTTTCTCCTGCTGATTGCGAAGGAAATGAAGTGTTGCCAAAGCCTTTCTCCTTGTTTCATCTTCATAAACAATAACATCTTCATTTATTGAATTGGCGGGATATATTGCAAGTACTGCATTTGCAGTGAGTTTGTTTTCGGCAACAATTTCGTCGAGCATCTTTTGAGCATCATTAAATAGCTTTGTTGCCTCTTCTCCTTTAATAGGATCTGTTAATATGGCAGGATATTTCCCACTCAGTTTCCAGCTATGAAAAAAGAAAGTCCAGTCGATATATTTTCTTATTTCAGAAAGGGAATAATTGTTCAATACTTTCACACCTGTAGAGGCAGGTTTGGAGGGAATGCTATTATCCCAGTTTATCTTCATCGCATTATCGCGTGCGGCTGCAATTGGAATGTAAGTTGTGGCAGCTTTTTGAAGTTGATAGTCCTCTCTTGCTTTATGATATTCGTTTTTAATATTCTCAACAAAGGCAGGTTTCTGATCTTCCGATAGCAAAGCACTCACCACGGGGATGCATTGAGAAGCATCTTTCACATACATCACAAAAGGAGCATATTCGGGCGAAATCTTAACCGCTGTATGTATCTTAGAGGTAGTAGCACCTCCTATAAGCAAGGGAATTGTAAATCCCTGACGTTGCATTTCTTTTGCAACATGCACCATTTCTTCGAGGGAGGGAGTTATTAATCCACTTAGACCAATAACATCAACACTCTTCTCAATAGCAGTTTGTAGTATGATATCTGAAGGAACCATTACACCCAAATCTATCACTTCATAATTGTTACAGGCAAGTATGATCCCCACAATGTTTTTGCCAATATCGTGCACATCGCCTTTTACAGTTGCCAGTAACACCCTCCCGGCTTTATGTTGTTCGCCACTTAAGGCTTGTTCCTGTTCAATGAAAGGTTGAAGGATAGCAACGGCTTTCTTCATCACGCGGGCACTCTTAACCACTTGTGGGAGAAACATTTTACCCGAACCAAACAAATCGCCCACTACACTCATCCCCTTCATCAAGGGTCCCTCAATGATGTCGAAAGAACGGGGATAGGAAGAACGTATTTCAGTAATATCTTCTAAAATAAACTCATCAATTCCTTTAATCAGAGAATGTGCCAAACGTTCTGCAACAGGCTCTTTACGCCATTCGAGCACCAACTTTTCCTTTGCAGGGTCTTGTTTCAGATGTTCAGAATACATCAACAGGCGTTCGGTGGCATCAATACGACGGTTAAGCACCACATCTTCTACCAGGTTGCGGAATTCAAGGGGAATTTCATCATAAATAAGCAAAGCTCCGGCATTTACAATGCCCATATCCATGCCGGCAGCAATGGCATAATAGAGAAAAACCGAATGTATGGCTTCGCGAATTTGATTGTTCCCCCTGAAAGCAAAAGAAAGATTGCTCACGCCCCCGCTCACTTTGGCATAAGGAAGGTTTTCCTTAATCCACCTGACGGTTTGTATGAATTCTACAGCATAGTTGTTGTGCTCTTTAATTCCGGTGGCAATGGCAAGGATGTTGGGATCGAAATAAATGTCTTCGGCTTTGAATTCAAGCTGTTGGGTTAAAATATTATAAGCCCTTTGGCAAATAGCAATCCGATGTTCGAAGGTGGTTGCCTGACCTGTTTCGTCGAAAGCCATCACGATGAGGGCAGCACCATAACGTTTAATGGTTTTAGCCTGAAGCCTGAAGTTCTCTTCGCCTTCTTTCAGGCTGATGGAATTTACAACAGCTTTGCCCTGCACACATTTCAGCCCTGCTTCCAAAACACTCCATTTGGAAGAGTCAATCATGATAGGAATTTTCGAAATATCAGGGTCGCTGGCAAGCATGTTGAGGAAGGCAGTCATTTCATTAGCCGCATCCAACATGGCATCGTCCATATTCACATCGAGAATCTGCGCGCCTCCTTCTACTTGCTGACGGGCAACCTGCAATGCATCCTCGTATTTCTTATCGCGTATGAGTTGAGCAAACTTCTTCGAACCTGAAACATTAGTGCGTTCACCAATATTAATAAAGTTGCTTTCTTTGGTAATGAAAAGCGCTTCCAAACCCGATAAAGCCGAAACCTTAGCAAGTTGGGGGATGCAGTGAGGACTTGCTGAAGCAGCATATTCTGCAAATACCCTGATATGCTCAGGAGTAGTGCCACAGCAACCACCAATCATATTCACAAAACCGGATTGAATGAAGTCTTTGATGTGTTCGCCCATCACATTAGGGGTTTCATCGTACTCGCCAAACTGATTGGGCAAGCCGGCATTAGGATAAGCACATACATAAAATGGCGCAGTCTCAGCCAATTCTTCAATATAGGTGCGCATTTGACGGGCACCCAAAGCGCAATTCAGACCCACGCTCAGCAAATCGAAATGAGAAATGGAAATAAGAAATGCCTGAAGGGTTTGACCTGAAAGGGTTCTACCGCTGGCATCGGTAATGGTGCCTGAAACCATAACAGGCAAACGAACCTCAAGTTTATCGAAACAATTTTCGATGGCAAATAGGGCAGCTTTGGCATTAAGGGTATCGAAAATGGTTTCAACCAAAAGCAAATCGACTCCCCCTTCAATTAAAGCAGTAACTTGCTCTTCATAAGCTTCGCGCAGAAAATCAAAATTAAGCGAACGAAAACCGGGATTGTTTACATCGGGCGACATGGAAAGGGTGCGATTAGTAGGACCAATGGAACCTGCCACATAACGGGGTTTCGTGGGGTTTTCTAAAGTGAATTGGGTGGCGGCAGCCTGTGCCAATTGTGCTGATTGAAAATTAATTTGATATACCTGGTCTTCCACCCCATAATCAGACATGGAAACCCGCTGTGCACTAAAAGTATTGGTCTCGATAATATCGGCACCGGCATCCAGATAAGCATGATGTATAGCACTAATGATATCGGGACGGGTGAGGCTAAGCAAATCGTTATTGCCTTTAAGCAAATGAGTATGATTGGTGAATAAGCTCCCACGGAAATCCTCTTCGGTGAGGGTATATTGCTGTATCATAGTCCCCATAGCACCATCAAGAACGAGGATGCTCTGCGATAAAAGGTCTTTTATTTTGGGTTTGGTAATAATCATTGTTTAAGAAAAAAGGAATCGGTTGCAAAGATACGAAAACTGTACTAAAGCTTGGAATGGTTTTGAAATATGAGTTATAAGTGGGGGCTTGTCCACGGTTAAATAAGGTTGACCGTTTTCACTCATTTTTCAATCAAGTTCATTTTATATCTTAAATTCAATTTTTCTTCAAAAGATTTTATTACATAGAAATACATACTAGACAGGTTTGATCCTGAGAAGTATAATCGAAACCAAAATTTCTTTCTTATAAATTTGAATTCCCTTACAATCCGTATTCTTAGCAGCAATGAGAAATGAATTTTTAAGGATTGCCGACTTTTTTTATAATACATATAATAAAATTAGAAAAGCATTATTTATAATCTATTAAGCTGATTTTATGTTCAATTCTAAACAAAAACCTTTTTAGAAAACATAAATATAATTTAAGTATACTAAAATTACATGCAAGTAAACAAAAATCGCATTTAAGTATACTTAGGCTATATTTAAGTATACCTAAGCATGATTTAAGTATACTTAGACACTATTTAAGTATACTTAGATACTATTTAAGTATACTTAGATACTATTTAAGTATACCTAAATAACATTTAAGTAAACCTAAATATAATTTTAGTATACTTACGCTATATTTTAGTATACCTAAGTATAATTTAAGTATACTTAAACCCAAATCCGTCATTAGGAAATCAAGATTGAGTTTCATACGGTATATGTATCATG
>JBAWXL010000049.1:0-21502 GCA_037144095.1 Bacteroidota bacterium | reverse complement strand
CCACATTTTCAAATCTGCCAAACTGATTAGAAGTAGAAACATACACAAGCTCAGCCTTAGTCACCGAAGTAAGCGTAGCATGAGCATTTAAAAGAGGATCACCATTCACATCGTTGGCAGTGCCGCGGAATTTGGTGTAAGTATGACCCAAATCAACTATTTCGCGGGATTTCATGTAGCCATCGTAAAAAGCGGGATAAGTTGATTTGAGAGATAGTACCAGACGATCAATGATTTTTTCGAAATTTACATCAATGTTCGAACGTATGAGATCGGAAATTTGCTGATTTGCAGTTTCGCGACCAACAATTGCAAGGCGTGGTTTTCCCATCGCATTGCGGTAATTATCGATAGAAACTCCAAAAGCAGCAAGCATAGGAGCTGTAACGCCAACTTCGGCCAAATCGGTAACATTGGCTAAACCAACTGAATGAATTCGTTCGCAATTATCGTCGACTTCTTCTTTCGACATTTTTGGGAAACTTGAAGGTGAGAAATTAACCGATTCGGCAAGGGCTTCGTTTGGAGTGGGTAAACTCCAAGCATAAGCAAAAATTGCTGATGAAATTGTAATGCCAAGTTTGGTCATCGTACGGCGTAAAGTGATTACGTCGGCAGTAATACCTTTAGTGGAGCCTGTGGCTGTAACATTGAGCAATTCAATGGTTTCCATATCAGCTTCCACTTTGGTGAGCGTAGTTCCAATTAGGCCGCGCAAGGCAATTATTGTAGAATTAGTATCTAATTTCAAATAGCCCGTTGCAGCTCCTATCATGTTAAAACGATTGGTGTCTCTTGTATCCATAGTTTTATAATAAGGCTGCGAAGATACATAATTATTTTTAATTGCAAAGTAAATGCCTCAATTTTTTTTTCATATCAGATATTTTATTCTTTTAATGCTACGTTCAGCGTGGCATATAAAATTTTATTATTTGATGAAAATGGCATTAAATAAATCTAACTATTGGGAAATAAGTGTAATGAATGCTGTAATTTTTTCAAGCTTTCTACTAATTAAGTAAAAGTGATTTTTTAATTGATGGTAAGCTTCATTTTCTTCAATGCAAGAAGGGTTCGGTAATGTGTAAATCGATTTAAGCTCATAGGAGAGCTCATTTTCGCGGCTGTAGGTCCGGTTTTCTTCGCTGCAAGGCTCATGTTCTTCACTGCAGGTGCGATTTTCTTCGCTGCAAGTGCGATATTCTTCACTGCAAGTGCGATTTTCTTCGCTGCAAGACGCATTTTCTTCACTGCAAGTGCAATATTCTTCACTGCAAGACTCATTTTCTTCACTGCAAGTGCAATATTCTTCACTGCAAGTCTCATGTTCTTCACTGCAAGTGCAATATTCTTCACTGTAAGTCGCATGTTCTTCACTGTAAATTAGCACTATTTTAGTGCAGAAAACAGGTTAATAAGCTGAACATCAACTTATAAAACAAAAGTCCCAAACTACAAGCCCAAAACCCCAGGTTTTACTACAGCTGGAATTTTGAATTTGAAATTTGAGACTTGGAATTTAAAAGAAGTCTTTCTATTTGTAGGTGGGATAGTCTGTATATCCTTTTTCGTCGTAAGAATAAAACAAATCCATGTGGAGTTGGGTGGCTAATGCCCAGTTGTGGCTAAAGCGTTCAACCAAATCAGGATTGTTGATAAACGGACGGCCATAAGCAATCAAGTCGCCCCTACCCTCTTCAAGGTCATCTTCGCCCCTTTCGAGGTCATAATTTCCTGCAAGGATGATGTTGTTTTTGAAGTTATCTCTTATCGTTTTCTTGATAGAATCAGGCACAATGGGCGCACCCATTGCCGAATGATCCACAAGATGAATATAAGCTAAATCCAACTTATTCAGTTGTTCGGATAGATAATTATAGGTGATATCAATTTCAGGATAAATGGGCATATCGCTTGCTGTGCCGTAGGGCGAAAGGCGGATGCCGGTGTTTTCTTTTCCTATTTCATCAGCAACCTCTTTTGCCACGTTGAGCACAAAACGGCAACGGTTTTCGATGTTTCCGCCATAAGAATCATAACGTTGATTGCTCACCGGCGAAATGAATTGCTCAAGCAAATAGCCATTTGCCGCATGAAGTTCAACTCCGTCGAACCCTGCCAGAATGGCATTTTTTGCTGCAGTTACATATTCTTTTTTAGTGCTCACTAACTCTGCCGAAGTCATTTCTTTTGGCACAGGAAAATCCATCATTTGTTTAGCATCTGTCCACATCTGACCGGCAGCTTTGACAGCCGAAGGAGCAAGAATGCGGGCACCTTCAGGCATATTAAGCTCATGACTAATACGTCCGCTGTGCATCAACTGAGCAAAAATTTTAGCTCCTTTAGCATGCACTGCCGAAGTAATCAGTTTCCAGCCTTCCACTTGCTTCTTCGAAAACAATCCGGGGATGCGGGCATAGCCCAAACCATTTGGCGAAGGCGAAACGCCTTCAGTGATAATTAAACCGGCTCCGGCGCGCTGTTCGTAATACTCAGCCATAAGCTGGTTAGGCACATTGCCTATGGCGCGGCAGCGAGTCATTGGCGCCATCACGATATGATTTTTCAACTCAGTATTACCCACTTTGGTTGGAGTAAAAATTTTATATTCTTTCATATTAAAAATTAGATTTGTTAGTTAGCTTTTATAAACGTGAAAGGAGAAGAAATGTTTTATGAAAATGCCACAGATTCGCTGATAAAGTCACTTTCTACTGAAAAAAACATTTCACTAAATAAACAAACCTAACAGGTTTTCAAGAGCCTGTTAGGTTTGATTCTTCCTAATGCCTATTATCTAATGCCTAAAACCTGATTTTAAGATTGGCAAAAATTTCTCTTCCGGGTCCGGGTTGATATGAATTTCCATCAGGATCGGGTTCGGTGAAAGCCATATAGGTTTTATTGGTCAAATTGCGAACATATAAGCTGCATTCCACATTCAAATCTTCGAGCTTCCACTCATAAGAGAGCCGTGCATGATATAAATTGAAGCCTTTTTGCCAATTTTGATAAATAGCAGGATCTAACTCGCCACTATAGGCTTTTGCATCGGTGTAGATAGCCCATTTCGATTGATATTCGGTGCCCAAACTCAATTTGAATCCTTTACAGAAAGAAAATACAGCTTCGGCATACAATTGATGTTGTGGAGAATTGGGCAACCACTGACCTTTTGCAGGAGGGGTTGTGAGCACATAAGCGGTGTCGAGATAAACAGGATCGATAGTGGCGGTAGTATATTTGTAATCGGCAAAAGTATATGCTAACTGAAAGTTGAGGCTTGTGCAAATTTTATACGACACAAAAAGCTCAACCCCATTACGTTTGCTGTTTCCGGCATTGCCATAAAATACTTCCTGATTTCCCCTGCCGGTTTGTTTGAAACGGAAAAAGTCGTTATCTGTATTCATTATAAAACCGGTTAGTTCGTAATAGAGTTTATCTTTGAAGAAACCACGCAGACCAAATTCGATGCTGGTTGAAGTGGCAGGAACCAAATGGGTGTTAAAACCACTATATCCCACCGGATTGCTGGCAAGCTCTTCAGTAGAAGGAGGCACAAATCCCTGACTCCAATTGGCAAACAACGTGGCAGCCCTGCAAAAATTATAACTGGCACCTATATGAGCAGAAGTTTTAGTGAAATCCTTGGATGTTTTAGCCGTATCGGCAGCCATCAATTTGTCGGTGAGTTCATTTTTCATCTGGTCGTAGCGAAAGCTTGCCATGACATTGAGTTTCGAGATTTCGAGTTTATATAAAGCAAATGCCCCCATACTGCTTTGCGAAATAGTTTGATTGGCAAGCAAATTATTGTTCACTAAATTGGTTTCGTCAATACTTTCAACTCTATCAGGGTTTCCAACACTTTCCAATTTATGCATATTTATGTTTTGCCATTTGAAATCGGCACCAACACTAATGTGATTCTTAATCTTGCCTGAACCTAAATGAAGATTATATTGTGCACTTGCTCCAGGAGCAATAATAGTGCGATATTCGGCACAACGATTGCTGGTTTCTTTATAGTTCCAGCTACGATAGAAGCCACTCACCTGAACATCATTTTTGTCATTAAACTGATAGGTTCCCACCAATCCGAAAGTGTTACGGGTGGTTTTCTGGTATTCATTGAAGGGGCAAGCATCAGGATTTGCTTGCGAAAGATTGTCAAACTGAGCTAAATTTAAGCCTTCAGGATTTTGATGGAAATAATTTACTACAGATAATATCTGCGTAAGTTTGAACTTCTTTGTTGGATGAAAATTGATTTTCTCATACAGTTTATCGCCCCAAAAGGCCTGATGGGCACGATAGCCATTTCCTTGTGTATGAGAATAGC
Source organism: Bacteroidota bacterium (assembly GCA_037144095.1). Classification (GTDB taxonomy): domain Bacteria; phylum Bacteroidota; class Bacteroidia; order Bacteroidales; family CAIXTV01; genus CAIXTV01. The sequence goes on along the minus strand of JBAWXL010000049.1, from coordinate 17,151 downwards.
TTACGCGATAATCAAAATTCTTAATGCTGCCATCGAACTGAGCAAGAGATTTGGAGAAAGCATTTGTACCAATGGTTTGGCTTAATTCGCCACCCAGTGTTTTGGGACCTCCATCATTAGTTGTGATGTTAACTAAACCGGCAGAACCGCTTCCACCATATAAACTGGCAATGGGTCCGCGCAAAACCTCAATATTATTGATAGTTGCCCATTCCACATCGTATAAATCGGGAGCAAAACCGGAAGGGTCGTTCACCGGAATGCCATCGATGAGCACTCCTATTCCGCGCAAACCTCTTTCAGTAAGAATGCCCTGTCCACGAATAGACATGTGAACGCGTTCGCCATTATGCTGATTATCTATGCGAACACCAGGGACCAATCGTAAAGCTTCTTCAGCAGCAACCGCTTTGGGCATAGAAGAAAGCATTTCGGAATTCACCAATGAAACTGAACCCGGATTGTCTATTAACAAAATAGGCAAACGATTGGTGTTGATGATAACTTCATTTAATTTAATCGATTTTATCGAATCGGTTTTTTCATTCTGAGCAAATAAAAAACCACTTGTGCACAACAATAGTGCAATGAAAAATATTTTTGTATTCATTTTATATTTTATTAAAATTAATTATTGAGTGCTTCAAAAGCTGAATAATCAAAAGACTCAGCAGAGCACATGTTAAAAAGAATCGTGTTTATCACAATAAAATAATTCCATACCATACTCAGAAACATTAAAATGCCTCTGTATACGAATTGAAGAAATGGAATAAATTATATGATGAAATCAGGCTAATCGCGGGGGAGGCGAATGTATGTCAAGGCAATTGGATTTATATAAAAGCACAATCGTTTCAAAGATATAGTCGGTAGCGGTATTGTTATGAATCAATGAAAAGACTTGAGCAAGATATTGAATATTGAAATTGGTTTTCAAACGTTTTTCCGTTTCCTTTTTACTATGACTTTTTTTGAACTGGCTGATGAGTTGTTGTTCTTTAACATCATTGATACAATAATAATATTTTGTTTGATGAATGGTTTTAATTCTCACCACATCATACATGGCGCCTTTATAAGAAAACTCTTTTTCAGGTTCTTCCCACGTAATGCCGGATTTGTCGTTTTGAGGAACCACAAATAAAGTAAGATCTTTATCCTGTAAGCCATTTATTATTTGATTACGGACATCGCTCTGGATATTGTGTTGCATTAGACTAAACAAAATATAGTATCCGCTGATGTTAAACAACAGTATAAAAACAATAAACAGTGAAGTAATTTTCTTCATTTTCCTTTTAAGGTTCTTTTATCATCAGCAAATTCCACTTAATGAATTAAAACAAATAGGGTGCAAATTTATAATACTTTTATTGAATAGCAATTCATTTTAATGATAAAAAAGAAAAGTTCGATTCTGCTTGCAAATTCAAATTTGCAAATTCAATATACTCCTATGCTTTAAAAAAGGGCATAATAAGCAATGCAGCAGATAAGCCTATTAATATAACAATAGCACCCCAACCAATTATGTTGTTGATTGGTTTGTTTACATATTTTCCCATGATTTTTTTATTGTTTACCAATAAAATCATGCAAACTAACACTACCGGAAGCAGTAGACCATTAATTACTTGCGACCATAAAGAGATAAAAATCAAGGGTGCATTTGGGAGAAGTATAATAAGAGCACCGACAATGAGTATACCTGTATATAAGATATAAAACTCTTTAGCTTCGTCCCATTTCTTATCAATGCCTGCCTCGAACCCAAAAGCTTCGCAAACATAAAAAGCAGTGGCTAAGGGCAAAATGGTTGCTGAAAAAATGGAAGCAATAAATAAACCAAAAGAGAACACTTGAGAGGCAAACGCTCCGGCAAGAGGTTTGAGTGCCAAAGCAGCATCTTTTGCTTCATTAATCTGAATGCCACTTTCGTGCAATGTTGATGCACAAGCAACAATGATGAAAAAAGCCACCACCACAGTAGCCACGCAACCTACCACAATATCAATGAGCGAATACTTATAATTCTTCATTTTCAAACCCTTCTCAATTACCGAGGACTGCATATAAAACTGCATCCAGGGAGCAATTGTAGTTCCAATAATTCCAATTACCATTGCAATGCTCTGGGTGTTGAATTCCATTTGAGGATGAATGATAGAGTGCCCGATTTCGCTCCAATGAGGTTTACCCATGATGGCGGAAACCACATACATGAGTAAAGAAATACTGAACAAAAGAAAAATACGCTCGGCTATTTTATAAGTACCTTTTACCACTAAAAACCAAATGAGTAAACCCACAATGGGCACAGATATGTACTTACTCACCCCGAATACTTCCATACTTCCCGCCACGCCAGCAAATTCAGTGGTGGTGTTTCCGATGTCGGCAATCAGTAAACCGATAAAAATAAAAAAGGTAATCTTAACACCTGCATTTTCACGAATTAAATCGGCAAGCCCTTTACCTGTAACAATTCCCATGCGGGCATTCATTTCCTGAATGACCACTAATACAATAAAAGAAGGGATTAGTGTCCAAATTAAATTATAACCATACATTGCTCCAGCAACAGAATAGGTAGTTATTCCGCCTGCATCATTATCAACACTTCCCGTAATGATTCCGGGGCCCAAAATAGCTAAAAATATCCCTAACTTTTTGAAAAAAGATTTTCTCCTTTTAAACATAACACGTCCCTCCTACTTATTCGTTCTACCCTTATCCATTAAGTCATCAATTACATCATCAATCACCACCATACCTTGCAAAACGTCATCTTTATCAATAACAGGGATAGCAAGCATATTATATTTTGAAATGTATTCAGCAATCTCATCAATCTCCTGGTAGTCGTGTAAGTGAACCGGAGCAGGCTTCATGATTTGATTTATGATAGTTTCAGGAGTTGATATTACCAAATCACGAAGTGAAAAAGTCGCAACGAGCTCTTCTTTTTCATTAGTAACAAAAAGATTATATAGGGTTTCGGCTTCAGGTTTTTCAGCCCTAAGTACTTTATATACATCCTCAACACTTGCGCTTTCTCTAAAAGATAAAACCTCAGTTGACATGATACTCCCAACCACTCTATCTGGATACACCAGCAATTCGCGAACTTCTTGTGAAGTATCTTTCTCCATTTCGTTCAATAAAAGCTCAACTTTTTCAGCTTCTAATTCATCAAGAATGTCTGCCACCTCGTCAGCCGGCATTTTATCCAAAACGTCTGCAGCTTTTTCAATTGATAGGCTTTCTATAATCTGAACCTGTTTTTCAACTTCAAGTTCTTCAAGCACATCGGCGGCTTTCTCTTCATCCAAGGAAGAAAACACTTCAGTCCCAGCTTTTTTACCCATATCTTCAATGATATCGGCTAAATCGGAAGGGTGTAATGTTTGAAGTTTGGAGTAAGTTTTCGAAAGTTTAATATTCAAATTAGAGAAATCAATTGCCTCCACATCCTCCCAAAGGATAAACTTAGCAGGCAAATTCACTCGAATAGCCGACAATACCCATTTGATAGGAAGAGAGATTCCTATTCTTCTTAATAAACCTTCAATCCCAATATCTACTGCGATTGCATATGTTCCATTTGCAACTGAAACCAGACGAACATCGTTTACCCGAACCAGTTTTCGTCCGTTAAGGTCAACAATTTGCTTGTCTAGCACATTTTCGACCAAATAAAGATTGTTATGCTTATGCTCAGCTGATAAATCTAAAGGTTTATTACAATTGATTCTGAATTTTCTGTTATTTTTTTCAACCCGAAACCCTTCAAAAGAGTAATAATAAATCTGTTTTTTATACAGAATTTTAATCCCATTAACTAAGGGTCGTTCAAAAGTATGACTTAAAGTATCGTTGTCAACCAACAAGTCTTTAATTATACCAATATATTTGCCTTCAGCATCGTAGGCTTTTTTGCCGATAATCCGGCTTAAATAAAATGTGGTGAATGTTGTCATTAGCACCTCCTTTTGTTTTGTGATACAAGAGGGCTAAAAATAAATTAAGACCTCTCTATATCAGATTAATAATTGATTTTCCCGCAGGTCCTTCGTCCATTTTAATATTTGAATTTATTTTCATTGCAAAAGTAATTTTTTATTCATTACAAAAACATATTTTTTTATAAAACTTTTCATGCATTCCTAACTAAGTCTTTTAAAGCACTTTTTAGATCAGGAAACCGAAAGTTAAAACCTGCATTCGTAATCTTCCCTGAGGATACTCTACTCCCTTTTAGCATCATTACTGACATTTTCCCAAATATTATTTTCAATACAAAGGAAGGAATAGCAGGAAACCAAAAAGGTTTGTCAAGTGTTTGTGCCAGTGATTTAGTGAACTCAAGGTTGGTTTTATGTTCAGGTGCAACTGCATTATAAGCTCCTTGCATTTTCTCATCTTCAATTGCTTTAATGTAAATATTGCATAAATCTTCAATATGAATCCATGGCATATATTGTCTTCCAGTTCCTAATGTCGACCCAATGCCCATCCGAATTGGACTCATCATTTTTGCTAAAGCACCACCATGCTTGCTTAACACCACCCCGGTTCTTAATTTCACGGTTCTTATTCCAAGCTCTTTGAATTCGTCGGCAATCTCCTCCCATTTTCGGCAAGTTTCGCCTAAGAAATCTTGAGCAGGTGAATCTGTTTCTATAAAAATATGGTCTGAAGTAATTGCACCATAATATCCAATTGCGGATGCAGAAATAAATGCTTTTGGTTTGTGATTACTTTCGTTGACCTTTTCAATAATCAATTTAGCAGAAGCATGCCTGCTTTCTAAAATCTTCTTTTTTCGCTTTGATGTCCATCTCTTTTCTCCAATATTTTCACCCGCCAAATGAATTATATAGTCAGCAGTTTCAATTGCTTCCTTTTCTATTTCTTGCTTATCTATATCCCAATAATAATTTGATATTTTAGCATCAGACTTATTTTTTGTTCTGGATAAAACACCAACATTATATCCTTTTTCCATCAGGCGCTGGCAAAGATGTTGACCAATAAGCCCGTTACCCCCACTTACTAAAACAGTTACCATAGAATATTTTTACATGAAATTAATCGAATTAAAAAGAAAAAGAACTTTGATGGAAATTAGAATCTAATTTCCGAATCACTCATCAATTCTTGTCAATTTACATTCGACATTTTGGTTAATCACCAAAGGAACTGTCTCTGTAATGACATTACTGGTATCTAATCCATAAGCTTTTACTTCAGTGATTCCTATCTTTTTAAGGACATCATAACTATCCATGATGAATTGATTAAAAGGCTTGAAGTCGTAATCATAGCCTTGAACTCTATCGGTTAAAATGAAACGAAAATCACCTGTAACAGCATATTTACGTAGGGATGGATAACGTGATGTAATATCTACTTCGTTATTCGCAACTAATGATTCTATTACCTTTCGGAAGTATAAATAAATTTTTGTTGGAACTTTAAAGCCAATTTTAAAATCTATTCTGATAAGAGATTCAGGGATTAAGGGAGTAATTTTATAGGTCAATGTATGAGGATCGTCGACCACATCAACATGAATAAGCCAGTACACATCAGCTCTTTTTGGCTGTTTATTAAAAATTGAATACATTACTTTTGATTCCACTTCATGCAATGAATTGGCATGTGTAAAATACACAAGATTGGTTGCATATTTGGCAATGCTTTCATCTTTCTTCACATCACTCAACATGGAGAAATATTTATCAATAAAGACAAATTCGGTAAGACGGTTTTTGATTTTTCTTCCCTTAAACCAAACATACATAATGTATGAAATGAAACCTGCAATTAAGAGCGTAACCCATCCACCATGGATAAATTTAAACAGATTTGCAATAAAAAAGGAGACTTCAATTATTAAATAACATCCAAGAAATACAAAGATATAGAAGTTAGATTTCCGTTTGATATAGAAGTAAAAACTCATCAAAAGTGTCGTCATAAGCATTGTGATGGTGATTGCCAAACCATAGGCCGCTTCCATATTGGTTGATTTTTGGAAGAATAGAATAATCGAAATACATCCAATAAAAAGAAATTTATTTATGCTCGGAATGTACATCTGCCCCTTAATAAAAGTAGGGTGACTAATTTGCACCCGTGGCCAAAAATTCAATAATATGGCTTCATTAATTATGGTATATGAACCTGAAATTAATGCCTGACTGGCAATGATAGCAGCAGCAGTTGCAATCAATATACCGGGAAGCAGGAACCATTGAGGCATAATAGAAAAAAACGGATTTGCATCAGCAACCACGTTAGGATGAAGCAATAGCCAAGCTCCCTGACCAAGATAATTTAAAATCAAGGTTATTTTTACATATATCCATGAAACTCTGATGTTTTTTATTCCACAATGTCCAAGGTCAGAATATAAGGCTTCAGCTCCGGTAGTACACAGAAAAACTGCTCCAAGTACCAAAAACCCACCTTGATTATTCGACAATAATAAGAAAGCATAGTAGGGATTAAAAGCCTTTAGAATGATTGGATTTTGAACTATTTGTGAAAAGCCTAAAACACCCAACATCATAAACCAGAAAAACATAACAGGTCCGAAAAATCTTCCAATAAAATCAGTTCCATATTGTTGTATGAAAAACAATACAAAAATAATCAGGAGAGAAATAGGGATTACCTGAACATTAGGGTTAATTAAACCTAGTCCTTCAACAGCAGAAACTACTGTTATGGCTGGTGTAATAATTCCATCGGCCAGCAATGCGGCTCCCCCAATTATTGCAAGTATAAAAACCCATTTGATATGCCGGCGAATCAAGGCATATAAAGCCAATATTCCTCCTTCACCCTTATTATCGGCACGCAGGGTGATGATGACATATTTAATTGTGGTTTGAAGAGTTAGCGTCCAAATGATGCAGGAAATTCCTCCTACAATTACATTTTCCTGCGCTCCCCCGGCAAAATTAAGTATAGCCCTAAGTACGTATAATGGAGACGTTCCAATGTCCCCATAGACAATCCCCAGCGTAATAATAACACCCCAAACACTTAGTTTTGAAATATTAGAAGTTTTCATTTAAAAAATTTCGGCAAATGTAAATATAAAAACATCATAATATTTCTTTTGTTTAAAATCTTTGGTGAATCAGAGTAAAAACCAGTAATAATAAAGTCTTCCAAAATGTGCTAATTGAGTTTTAAACATTGCTTTCGTAATAAGAATTCAAATTGTAATTAAACAATTATGAAAATCCTTTGTTACTGTTTTGAATGATAAATAGAATATGGATTTAGAACAGACTTTTAGTATCAAAAATACAAATAAAGATACATTAAAAAATTGGTATTATCTTATGGTTCTGGGGCGAAAGCTGGACGATAAAGCTCCAAATTACTTAAAACAAGCGCTGGGTTGGTCATATCATGCACCTTATGCAGGTCATGATGGAATTCAGTTGGCAATTGGACAACATTTCGTTAAAAATCAGGATCATTTATTTCCTTATTATCGCGATATGCTTACTGTGTTATCCGCCGGGCTTACGGCTGAAGAAATAATTCTCAATGGGATTTCGAAAGCAACGGATGTGTCAAGTGGAGGCAGACATATGTCGAATCATTTCTCAAAACCTGAATGGAATATTCATAATGTTTCTTCATCAACTGGTAATCACACCTTGCATGCAGTTGGGGTGGCCCGCGGCATTAAACTGTATGGAAATACCACTTCGGTTGCAATAAGTTCGCAGGGCGAATCGTCTACCTCTGAGGGTTATGTGTATGAAGCCATCAATGGCGCAAGCAACGAACAACTTCCGGTGATTTTTGTTTTTCAGGATAATGGATATGGTATTTCTGTTCCCAAAAGCGACCAAACTGCCAACCGCAGAGCGGCTGATAATTTCAGCGGTTTTAAAAACCTGAAAATCTTTTATTGTGATGGCAAAGATGTCATCATTTCAATGAATACGATGAAAGAAGCCAAAGAGTGGGTGTTGGCTAATCAGCAGCCGGCTATTGTTCATGCATCTTGTGTGCGTATGGGTTCTCATTCTAATTCAGATCGGCATGAGCTATATCGTGATCAGGAAGAACTGAATTGCACGAAAAATGCTGACCCGCTTTATCGTTTTCGTAAACAACTTATTGCAAACAAACGTTTCAAAGATGAAGAATTGATTGCGATTGAAGAAGAGGCACAACGTACGCTTTCTGAAGCCCACCGTAATGCCATTGCTGCTCCTGACCCTAAAGCGGACTCAATTTATGATTTCGTATATGCCCCCTCCTATCCTGCCGAAAAATATCCTGAAGGGATACATAATATTGAAAGTGGAATGAAATATAAACTCATTCAGGCATTGAACGAAACACTTAAAGCTGAGTTTCGGGCGAATCCAAATACCTTTTTATGGGGACAAGATATTGCCAATAAAGAAAAAGGTGGCATTTTTAATGTATCGAAAGGTTTGCAACAGGAATTCGGAAAAGGGCGTGTGTTTAATGCTCCTATTGCCGAGGATTTCATAGTTGGAACCGCCAATGGCATGAGTCGCTATAGCCCTGATATTCGCATTGTGATTGAAGGCGCCGAGTTTGCCGATTATTTTTGGCCCGCAATGGAGCAATATGTTGAAATGAGTCACGAATATTGGCGTACCAATGGGAAATTCTCACCCAATGTTACCATCCGACTGGCTTCGGGAGGATATATTGGCGGAGGATTGTATCATTCGCAATCGCCCGAAGGTTCGTTGGCAACTTTTCCGGGCATGAGGGTTGTGTATCCTTCGTTTGCCGATGATGCGGCAGGATTGTTAAGAACCAGTATTCGCTCACAGGGTCCTACCTTATTTCTCGAACCTAAGGCTTTATACAATTCCCCCGATGCCGAAACTTTTATTCCAGACGATTTTGAGGTACCGTTTGGCAAAGCCCGCATCCGACGAGATGGCGGCGATTTAAGTATTATTACGTATGGAAATACCACACATTTATCGCTTAAAGTGGCTTTACAAATAAAAAAAGATTTGAATAAAGATATTGAAGTGATCGACCTTCGCTCCTTGTTGCCATTAGATAAAGAAAGTATTCTGAAATCAGTTCAGAAAACAGGGAAAGCACTGGTGGTGCATGAGGATAAAATTTTTGGCGGTTTTGGCGGCGAAATTGCTGCATTGATTGCCGAAGATGCATTTCAATGGCTTGATGCGCCGGTTAGAAGAGTAGGCGCTACGTTCACCGCTGTAGGGTTTAACCCCATTTTAGAGAAAGCCATTCTGCCTGATGTGGAAAGGATTTATAAGGCAGCAAAAGAAATCATGGAATACTAGGGGAGAGTTATGAGTTATGAATGATGAGTTATGAGTTTTGCTTTCGTAACAAATTGAAAATGAATTTAATTTACATGAATATAGCATACTCAGACTATGACTTCTAGCTGCTAAGCTACAACTTCTCGCTTCAAAGCTACAACTTCTCGCTTCGGAGCGAGAACTTCCCGCTTCGAAGCAACAACTTCTCGCTCCGAAGCAACAACTTCCCGCTTTGAAGCTACAACCTCTCGCTGTGGAGCGAGAACTTCGCGCTTTGAAGCAACAACTTCCTGCTGCGGAGCGACAACTACGCGCTTCGAAGCAGCAATCTCTACAACAAATAACATAAGTGTTTAGGTAAAAGCAAATAGACTTATAAACACATCATCATATCAGCATATCATAAGGCTATTTGATAAGCTTTCTATAGATTCTAGTTTTATCATTTAAAATAAATTCGATTACATACATTCCATTGGTCAACGAACTTGTATTGATGTAATTAGATTCGTTTGGAGTTGTAATTAATAATTTCCCCTGAATATCATACATTTTTACAATCGAAATAGTTTTATTGATTTCTGGATTAGAAAAGTATATTTTCTCATTAAAAGGATTTGGATAAACATTAATTGAATGATCAGCGAAGTTTTCATTCAAACCTGTACTTATTAAACCCACTTTCATACCATTGCCAAAGCTTGTAACCCACATTTCGTTCTGATTAAAAGGATTAAAGAAAACCCGCTCCGGTTGACGGAAGGGATATGAATTCACCAAAGTCCATGTTGGTGTAGCTGCATTCATATTATTACTCATCCAAAGCCCCTGAGTTTCGGTGGTGAGATAAGCCTGACTGTTGATTTGTGGATTAAAAGTAATAGAAGAAAGCCTATCGAATTGAGTAGCGGTAAGTTTCGTCCACGAGGTTCCGCGATTTGTGGTTTTATATAAGCCCCCCAAACCATTGGGAGCCCCGCCCCAACCACTGTAAACGCAAACATACCAGGTGTTTTGTGTATTATCAGATGGATCAATTACAATATCGTTGGTCCAATAATACATTCCCGGGTCGCTTTTATCAGTCCATGAACTTGCCACCGGGTCGTACAAGAAAACCCCACTACTATTGGTGAAAGCCCCACTTGCATTTCTTCGTCCCGAAAAAGTACATAGCATTTTCCCGTCGTTCAACACCTGAATGCAAGATGGATGCCCCTCAGTGCGACTTGGGTTAGCCAGTTTTGTCCAAGTTGAACTTGCTCCCGACGAAAGATTATTAGTCATATATATGCCCCCAATTTGCGAACCTTGGGTTCCCCCAAAATGAATCACCGAAGCATACATTCTTTCAGTATTATTTGGGTCAGCAGCCAACCAATATACGGGATGACCAAAAGTGTGCACTGTGGCCCAATTGGCACCGCTATCCAACGACATGATGACTTTTCCGTTGGCATCAGCCGCATCCAGTTGGGCATCTGCAAGTCGGGTACTTTGGTAGATATCATGAATATTTGAACAAGCTCCGTATAATTTTCCATTGGCTGTTTTTGCAAGCCGATATAATGAATTTACAGAGAAACCATTGTAGTTGAAACTCCATTTATTGCCTGCATCCACACTTCTGATTCCGCCAATATCGCTAAAACCAGCCATCATTTTATTGGCATCCATCCACATCACCTGCCAACAAGTGGTGTTTTCGATTCCTATGCTGGTGTATGATTGTTTGGTGGGAGTGTTTGCCCCTGCAGGGTGCTGATCGGCACTGCTCACATAAGCCTGTTTCCAACTAGTTCCGCCATTGGCAGTTGATTCAACATTGCTATAACTTCCAAACAACACTTTGTTTGAATTATTCGGAGCCACCGTTAGTCCAAAGCAGGTTTCGCTCCAACTCCAGCCCTTATCTCCACCCGAACCTTCCCATCCGGTGATGATGTTGGCATTGTTGGTGGTATTAAATACTTTTGCCCACGATGTGCCGCCATTGGATGATTTGTAGACTAATGGCGCACTCAGGGCATTATCGTGTCCGCCCAAATAAATGGTAGCAGTGTCATTTTGTGCCATTCCAATATACATCACAAAATCGTTTACAAAATCGATTCCTGTTGACTTTGAAACCCAGACTCCATTGTCATTGTTCATAGTGTAAACTCCTTTAGGGAAGCTGTAATAATCGTAGGGCATTACACCGTTATATACATCTGCAGTATTCGCCGTAATACATGCAAACTTTGTGGAAGTTCCTTGTTTTGCTGCCGCGAAATCCCAAATGACTTCTCCTGTAGCGATACCTGAAGTAGTTTGCGCAGTGAAGCTTGTGCCACCATTTGTAGAAGTGATTAAACCTTCATTTGTACCGATATAAATGTTGTTTCCATCCCAGAAAACACCACCCATGATGATGCCGGCTCCCATATTGGCAGTATGTTTTACCAAAGTAAATGAAGTGCCTCCATTATTTGAAAATAAAATATCGCCATAAGCCCCAATTATCAATTGATTGGGATTGCTGTAGTTAGCCGACATTTTATAAATGTTGCCATAAGTTGCCAGATCATATCCGGTCATATTGTTCCAGGTGGTTCCACCGTCAGTAGTTTTAACCGGATAGCCCGAATTCCCATCATTGAAATTGCAATAAGCAATGTTGGCATTGTTGCTAAACTCAAAAGTTGATATATTGAATACCTGAAGTTTTGTATGATGAATTTGCGAATACGAACTCCCAAAATCGCTGCTATGAAACATTTCGCTCATATCGCAACTTACGTAAAACTCATTATCATTTGCAGGATTTATTTTGGGGAAAAACAATGCCCCTCCCCCACCAATTCCTTTTGGGTTAAAACTTGCAGGCTGTGCGAATGTTGTTGAATAAAATAAGGAAAGAAAGATTGAAGTGAATAGTATTAGGTGTTTTTTCATGATTTATTGTTATTATTTATCTTCTTTTAATAGAGGTTCTCTTGCGTCGAATAATATTGTAAAACCGGGGTCGACAATGAACTTTTTGTCGGGCTCTTTATAAGGTTCAAATATTTTGCCATTGGTGCTGGTTTTTTCTGGTAAGTATTTACCTTTCACAATTTTCAGCCTGCCGGTTACGATCACCTTTTTCCCGATTAATTCTTTCAACTGATTTGGGGCAACATCTGACAGTGCAATGCAATAATCGTTTATTTTGTACACTTCCATCGTCTCGAAATTACCCACAACTACCTTTTTACCATCAAAAACTCCCACAGTTTTCACTTCTTTCAGTGAGTCTTTTGCAGTGCTTTGCGAATAGCTGATTTGAATGCCGCAAATGATTAGTAACATCACTAAGCAGGCTGATTTTAATCTTTTTTTCATATTATGTAGTTTTAAAATGATTTAGTTTTGCTTTTCACATTCCGACTTCAAGAGTTCGAGCCAGTTTTGCATTCCGGTGGCAAGGTTTTTATTCATTCTCCTTTTAAATAGATGTGCCAAAAAACCATCCAGACTTTCTTCAACGGCAACAAGTGTATGATCATGCATGTCAATGAGTTTCCAGTTGTGAATGGCATTCATACCGTAGGATTTACCTGTCCAACCAAAGTGCATAAAAGGATCAAGGGTATGAATTCTCGAATGGATTTTAGCCCCTCCCGTTGTCCAATCGAAAGTGGCAGAAGGAGCCAAAGGACCGTTGAGCTTAGGTTTTGAAATATCTGGTTGCCAATCAGCCCAATGATCTATGTTTGTCAACACAAGCCATATTTTTTCCGTGTTTGCATTGATTTGAATCGTTTTGCTGCATTTCACAGGAGCTAAGGGATTAATACTTTTCATATTTGAGTTCAATTAATTCATAATTGGGAAAACGAATACAAATGTAAGAATAATTTAAATTGAAAAACAAAATATGCTACTTTATAAAAATAAAGCATTGAGTTAAAAAGCAAAAAGCCAAATCACACACAAGAGAGAACTTGATTGTGCAATTTGGCTTTTGGAGGGAGGATTTTTGCGGTTTTCTATTGGAAATGTTGGGCTGATGTTGAGGCTCAGCCGAACTTAAAATATCAACTAATAAGACCTATAAATACAGAATAATTAAATTTTATCTGTTTCAATAGTTTCAACATCACAAGCATCGTTTCCTATGATTTTCGTGTGATTTTCTCCATCCTTATCAGCTTCCAATTTAGTTTTTCTAATTGGGCCAACGTCGCCGTGAGTATTACAGTAAGCACGGAATGTTGATTTGGTAAAATTTGTTTTTGGCATGATTGTTTATTTAAAAGTTAAAAAATGATACTGGTATTGATAAACGTAAACCTAATTCGTTTCTTCCTAATATGGATAAATCAGAATTAGAAGTATTAGTTAAATCACTTAATTTGAGATATATTTCTGCATTAAGTTTTGCCTTATTATCTTTATCTTTTGAATCAGTAAAAGAAAATAAAAGCCCAATTCCTGAATTGTAATAAGGAGAGTAATGTTGTTTTAAATTTACTTCTGGATAGATATGTATTGCTGTAGAATTTCCTAGAAAGAAATAATAAAAGTCAAAATAAAACTTTGCACTTATCAATTTTGTTTTATAATCACCTTTATACACAGTAATCTTTTTATTCACTGTTCTCTCAATTATTGAATCATGACCATACTGATAAGTATCGTTCAATTCAACTTTTGAGAGGTCTGAAAAGTTATCATCTTTAGAAAATTTACCTCCTACTAATAAATAATATGTACTATATTTGATTCTATTATCCCATTTATAGAGATTCCATTCAGCAGTAATATTCCATGTTGTATAATTTTGTTTTATTATTTGACTATCTAAAGTTGAAAATGAAGGTTTAAATAGATTAAAATTATTATTTTGAAATCCGATTCCTATACTTATCCATTGGAAACGAATTCCCCTATATTCAAATGCTTCAATAGAATTCAATTTGCTTTTCCCCTGTTTTTTATAAGAATCAGATTTTACTGCTGAATTACAAATTGGTGATTTTAGCTTTATTGAATCTAATGCCAATTTTTTTAAAGTTAATTGATAATTTAAACTATCTAACTTTATATTATCTTTTTTTGGATTCAATGATTCGATTAAAATATTTAAGGACTTAATTTCATTTTCAATTAAATTACTATCTAATTTCAGTTTAATAATTGTACGATTACCGTTTATAGTATCTAATATGAATTCATCATCTGCAATTCTAAGTAATGTATTTAATTTATATTTCTCTTTAACTGAATATGACAAGTATGAACATTTAGAAAATAAAATATTATATTTTAAATCACCACCAACATTGCTATTTATTTTTGTTTGATTAAAAATAGCAAATAAACCATCTGTAACTCCGCCATTTAAATTCATAGATAACATGTTCCCATTTTTACAGATTTTAGTTGCATTAAAAGCTAAATGACCGTCTTTAATATCTGCAGATGCGTAATTCCCAATCGTATTTTTTCCACTACTATTTATTACAGCATTAAATTGTTTTTTTAAAATCAAACGATAATTTACTATTGAAAGGCTTTCATTATCTTTATCATCTTTTACTTTACTTAATGTACTGTCTATATCGTGAATGGTAATTTTTCCTGAATCAGTAAAACTTTGTGAATTAACTTTAAATAAGTAAACACTTATAAATATTATTAGTATTATTGTTTTTTTCATGTTTTATTTTTTGGTTTCCCCTACTCTCCGGCTTTTCAGGTTCCGCCCCGTTTATTAAAGTGGTCTCTGGCTCCACTTTGTTTTTATATTATTTTATCAGTTTTGAATTTCTTTCACCTGGTTATAATTCAAAATATGTTCAACAAAATATCCTTCAATTTCCACCTTCTTCCCAAGAAAAGGTTGGAGTGTTTTGTCTATTTCCCAAAGAGTTGCTTTCTTCTCAATTTTGATTTCTTCATAATTTTGTAGTTGAAGAAAATAAGCCGGGCCTTCTGATTTGCTTCCTATGTTAGCAAGCTTGCTAAATAAAAAGCCCTTAAGTTTTACTTCGTTTTCCATAATGTTTTATTTTTAAGTCTTATTTTAAAAAGAGAATTTATTTGCCATATACTTCTACCTTAATTGTTAAAGAAGAATCAGGATATAAAATTTGAACTTGTTTATAAGTCCTAGCTTCAGGTTTTTTATTAATGTACTTGAAAGCTTTTGGGGTTCCTTTCATTGGCCCAGCCCCTTCTTTGATTGTTAATTTAAGTAACAAGATTTTTGGATTGATCCCTTGTGGAACAGCTTTTTTTATGACAACTTTATCATCGCCATGGTAGGTCATTATTGACCCATGGACATAGAGTGTTGCAGGTTCTTCTTTTAGGTTTAAAATTGCATTTGCTGTAATGTTTCTCATGATTAATTTGTGTTTATTATTTAAAATTATTTTTTCCCCTACTCTCACGCTTTTCAGGTTCCGCCCCGTTTATTAAAGTGGTCTCTGGCTCCACTATATTTTTCATCATTGTCACTTCAGATGGTCAATCTTGATAAGACCATTTCTAATTATTGTTTTCCCCTACTCTCCGGCTTTTCAGGTTCCGCCTCCTATTTTTATATTGGTTAGGATTCCACTTTTATGTTAATGTCGCTTCGACATGCTCAACAACCCAAAGTGCGGTGGCTGAGCCTGTCGAAACCACATTGTTTTCCTATAGCCTAAAGCCTAATGCCTGACGCCTAATTAAGCTATTTTAATAGATTTACAAGCGCACATTCCCATATAGCGTTTGTTTTTTTTGTTTAAATATGCTGCTGAGAAAAAGGCATTTAAACCTTTTTTAGCGGCAGGGAAAGTGAAAGGAAATTTACCACGACCTGCCATGCCAAGATTCTGCATCTGACTGATATCGGTAGGTTCGGTATCTCCAATAAATAGTAAAATATATAAACCGTCGGCACCTTTTGGGAGGCCAACGCCTTTAGTACCATCATTAATTATTTCTAATTCATAATGTAAGGAAGAAGTATTAATAACTTTAATAATAGAAGGAAGACTGTTTTCGACGGTCCATTCTGGTTCGGAGTGTCCGTCGTCAACACCCTTTACTCCAAATTTCATTTTTTTAACTTTAGCAACGGTGATTTCATCTGCATTCTGAATTTCGTTTGCCCAACGGCTTACAAAAATGTTTTTAATCAATTTAACCTGAGAATTTACTTCAGATGTTTTCCCTTTCAATGCGGTGCGAAGTGCATCTTGTTCGTTAATGAAGGTAACTAATTTAAGAATTTCGACATTTACTTCTGTCGGAGTAGGGTCAAGATTAGGAACAATGGTTGGATTAGCAATGGCTGCGTTATATTTGTCCTTTGAATCTTGCAGGGTTTCTTGTGTCGTCATACCTTTTTGGTTAGTCGTCACAATTAATTTGTGTTCAAGTATCGGTTCAGTCATAACATTTTGATTTTGTGTTAGTAACTTAGTCTATTATGTTTTTTTGTTTTAAATTATAGTTCTAATAAATTATTTTTATGATTTTCAATTTAAATATTAATAAGAGGGTAGCCAACATTAGGAGGAGGTCTTTCTTTTAAAGCCAACATATTTTTTAATTGAGAGTGTTCAGTTTTCCGCAAAGGGGAAACTGCTTTAACCACAGGCAGAACAAGTTTAGCTTTCGGCAAAAGTGTTCTTTCCTTGTGAAGAGACGTCCCCCCTTCGGGATAAAAAATCCCTCCCTCGGATAGAGACATTCCCCCTTCGGAATAAACAATTCCCCCCTCGGGTAGAGGCATTCCCCCCTCAGTAAAAACAATTCCCCCCTCGGGTAGAGGCATTCCCCCCTCAGTAAAAACAATTCCCCC
>JBAWXL010000048.1:0-21562 GCA_037144095.1 Bacteroidota bacterium | reverse complement strand
CACACCATCAATAGTTAGTATGGCTGCATTTTGGTAAGGTGATGGAAAAAATGCACTTGCAGCATGTGATAAATGATGTTCGGGGAAAAGAAGTTTTACTTTGCTTTTATTGTACTTACCCACCTCTTTCAAACCATCAAATATCTGCTTCTTAAGAAACAACTTTTCGTTCACCCAAACCGGAATGGCTTTCAGGTAAGAGAGTAAACCCTTTGGAGCGAAAGCGTAATAGGTCTCCAACAAGCGTTCAAACTTCAACAAAGGTTTGTCGTAAAACACGATGGCATCAAGCTCATCTAATTCAAGTCCGGCTTCTTCCAAGCAATACTTTATGGCATGAGTAGGGAAGTCGGGTGTATGTTTCTCTCGGGTGAAGCGTTCTTCCTGAGCGGCTGCAATAATCTTCCCATCTATGGTCAATGCTGCTGCCGAGTCGTGATAGAATGCAGATATTCCTAATATTTTCTTCATGATTCAATGCAATATAAGCCTAACTATGTTCAATTGGTTTCAGTCGGCAAAAATAATCTTATTTCCTGATTAATGAATTAGAAAAATAAATGCTGATGATGATAAAGGTAAAACATGAATTATAATAGAATAATCCCATTCCCCAATCAAACACTTCTTAATGTTTCTTCCGGAAAAATCATCACATCATATCAACATATTAATTCTTATTTTTTTTCTAAAGTAAATCCTGCTTGCATAAACTTGCTAACTTCTGTAACAAAGGATATAACCAAATCACCCTTTTCAAGTTTTTCTTCGCGCATGATTTTATCGATACATATCAATACCATGGGAGGTCCGGCATAACCCATTGATGATATTTTGGTATATAAACTATTGCGGTGGATGTTCAGTTCCTCACATTCGTCCATAATAAGATCCGAAATGTGTTTCGATGGGAAATTAACCTGAAAGAACTTAAGTTTTGTGACATCAATTTCATACTTGTTAATCATACGTTTCAGTCCTTTATAAAAAACAGTCCCATCAGCATCATGAAAATGTTCACGCAATTCCTCCTGAAACATTTGAGCAAGATGATGATATCCTTTTTCGAATTCTTCTTTAGGATTCATCCAATAAGCAGGGCGTCTATTCTTCATGGCAGAAGGTTTCTTTCCTCCAATAGATTCAATATGTGCATTGGCAATAAAAAGTCCATCTGTTTCTGTTTCGCTGGCTTGTACTACCATAGCACCCGCTCCATCGCAAAGAAAATATCTCAGAAACAATTCTTCCTTAGTTACTATGGGTTGATTATAATAATCTGCGCTTAGTTCCGACGAAGAAATATTGGACGAAACAACTAATGCATTTTTCGCCCTTCCGTTTTTAATAAAATCGTGGGCAATCAACACAGCCTTATATGCAGATGTGCAATTCGCATGTATTGATATTTCCTGGCAATGCTCAATTCCCAATCCCTCTTGTATCCTCACCGAAGCGGTAGGCATCTGATGTTGATGCGGGCTTCCATATACAATTAAATCAATATCGCTTGCCTTTATGCCTGCCATGTCAAGTGCCTTTTGCGAAGCTTTAATTCCCATGGTTACATTATCGTCGGTATATTGATGAGTAATGGGGTCGATAGCGTAGTGATAAAACTCCACTTCCAGCATTTCCTTCATTAGATTTTTCATACGACCCAACCAGGCTTGAATTTTTCTTGGTGCTTCTGTCATTTCACCAAGAATGGCATCCACTTCGTCTATTGTAATGGCTTTCCCAGGCAAATAAGTGCCGGTTCCGGTTATTTTGGGGTATATATTTTTGGGGTTCATAATAATCTTTGTTTATAAAAAGGGATGTTTTTGTGTGAAAAACCATCGGCAATCTGCCTGATAAATTCGAGGGAAAAGTCTATTAATTCCTTTTTTGCTATAATTTTATCCACAATCTTTAGGGATAAAGCTTCTTCAGCCATTATTGAATTTCCTGAAAGTATCATTTCAATTGCTTTTGCCTTCCCAAGCAATTCAGTTAAACGTTGCGTACCGCCACAACCAGGCATTAGGTCGAAAGTTACTTCTGGTAAACCCAAGATGGCTTCCTGCGACGAAAGGCGGAAGTGAGAAAACAGTACCATCTCAAAAGCCGAACCAAGACATATACCCTTAATGGCAGATACAACAGGAATGGGTAATTTATATAAATTCAGAAACGATCTATTGTTTATTGATAAACGCTCGAACATAATGTTTTCCGATTCACTTTTCTTAGCTGATGAATCAATAATGTCGGTTAGTTCAGCTCCCGACGAAAAGTGACGACCTTTACCATAGATTAGCAATGCTTTTATTTTTGATTGGGGGATGATGTTAGTTGTGAGCTGGTCGAGTTCTTCAAAAAACAATAGATTCATCCTGTTGGTTGGGGGTTGATTGAGCACCAAATGTCCAACTTCATCTTTAATTTCCCAATCAATAGTTGAAAACATAATTAGACTGGTAAGGTTTTAATTCCTTTAATCACATAGGCGGCCCCAAACTGACTTGTATGCGAAAGAGAAATACTATAATCTGAAAAATCAATGATGTCATCCTTTGAAACGCTTTGCAAGTAAGGCTTTCCTTTTTCATCATTTAAAATTTCAATCTTATTAAATTCAATTGGAAAATGAAGCTTATTAATCAGACAATCTTTTGCTGCCCAACGCGCGGCAAGTCCTTGCATGGCATCTTTTCGCAAATATAAATCAATTTCAGTCTTTGAAAAATAATTCTCCAATTCTCCTGTTTCAACATACTCCTGTTCAAAGTCTTTAATTTTAATAATGCTATGAGCTTGATGTATCATAAAATTTTATGGATTTTAAAAATTCGCATTAACAGCCAGTTTGCAGAAAAGTTGGGTTTCTTTTTCAAGAGCTTGCTCTAAAGGCAATTTCCCGGAATTCATAATCGATTGAACTATTGCTTCTATCACATATCGCGGCCTATCCTTCACCAATTGGGTAAGCATTTGTACAGAAAAATTCATCACCTCTTTTTGTGGGACAATGTAATTGATTAGACGCATAGCCTTTGCTTTTTGAGCATCAATAGTATTTCCGGAAAGCAGCAATTGTAGTGCATCAGAAACACCTGACAAAATAGGTAACGTAATAGTGCCTGCCAAACCTGGCATCAACTGATGATTAATTTCAGGAAATGCAAACAAAGCATTTTCTGAACTCACACGAATATGAGCAGATAAAGCAATTTCAAACCCTCCCCCAAAACATATGCCCTTAATTGCTGCAACAACAGGTAGATTTATATTCTCAATGATATTCAATAAGTTTTTTCCATAAGATATGCTTTTAGCAAGTTCTATAGGAAATCCAGACAAGCTTTTTAAATTTTCCAGATCAGCTCCTGCTGAAAAATGCCTCCCACTGCCTGTAATTACAACTCCTTTGATTTCAGGTACCCGTAAAAAGGAAAGTAGCGCATCTTCATCAATAAAATCAGGAGTAGGAATAAAATTCTGCGGAGGATTATTCATTGTAATAATCCCCAGGCAGTCCTGAAGTTCCATATTCAAAAAATCATTCCTTTTCATTTGCGTTTTTTATAATAAATTGATTAAGGCATTGAGGAATATCTCGTGCGCTACGGTCGCTACGATCGAGGAATAAGGTCTTAAAGCTTGCTTTGGCAATAAGCAAACCATTTGCTTCATTCAGAGTATGTTGTTTGAAAATGAGATAAGGTTCTTTGCGAAGAAGTTGGGTGTTTATAACCAATTTATCAAACATTTTAGCTTCTCTTGCATAGCGTATATTTACTTCAGTAACTACC
Source organism: Bacteroidota bacterium (assembly GCA_037144095.1). Lineage (GTDB taxonomy): Bacteria > Bacteroidota > Bacteroidia > Bacteroidales > CAIXTV01 > CAIXTV01. The sequence goes on along the minus strand of JBAWXL010000048.1, from coordinate 17,765 downwards.
AGAATTAAATTGTTGGCAACAAGTTTATCGAACAACTTATGTTTATAAAAAAACTCCCAACGGGCTTGTTCAAAATGATTCATATAAACAGCATTGTTCAAATGGTTATACGAATCGAGTTCGTATCCTCTCACCGTTAAATGATATGTATCAGTCATGAAATTTAGCTTATTAAGTCATGTAGTTGTTCTTTGCTAAGTTTTTCCCACTGTGGATTTTCAAATTTTGTACCATTCCAATGAAGTTTAATATGATACAGGCTTTCTTCGTAAAACACCAACTTTGAGCCTTTATCAGGTACATGTTCAATGAAATACACTTTTTCGTGTGGCAGGTTGAATTCGTCACAAACTGATTGCGCTAACTTTGCATTACAATCGGTTATTGAAGAACCGGGGTTATCAGTAAACAATTCGGTAGCTATAATATAGCAAACATCATCTTTGCGAACAATTTTCAGTCCACAGCGAGATGGAGTACCCCACAAACCCTTAAAATCATAAAAGGTATCAACGTAGTCGAGCTTATAAGCCATAGCTTTTTTCTTTTGATATTTTAGTTGTTTCGTTTAATTTCTTTTCCAAAACTTGAAGTTGCCATCTCGTGTTTACGATGACGGAAGGTCCCATCTGCAATTTCTTTTTGAACTACCTTACTAAAGAGTTTAAACATTTTCTCAGTCTGAGATTCTTCTTTATAGAATGTATCCCATGCATAATGATATAATTCCTGTAAACGTTCAGGCGACATGTGTTTGGGTTGAATCACCACCTTGCCGGCATTAAACTGGTTCCAATTGTAATGAAGGATTCGGTTTTCTTTTCTCATATCATCAAAAGTTTTTGTATGAGGGAAAGGTGTAAGCACTGTGAATTCAGCTAAATCCAAATCAATTTCCAGCAAGAAATCAACTAGTCGTTTAATATCATCTTCAGTTTGATTGTCCATCCCTAATAAAATTGTTCCTTCTACAGCAATTCCATGATCATGATAACGCTTAACTCGTTCACGAATAAAATCAGAAGTATCAAAAATAGCTTGATACACAAACCAAGCTCCTGCCTGAGCTGCAAGGTCCAATACTTCGGGTTTGTCTTCAATAGTATGACTACACCATTTTTTCTTTAGAGGAATCATTTCTTTAAATAAATCCATCTCCCATTGTTTATCTTGTGCCAGTGAATTATCCACAATAAATAAGCGATTATTATCGATGGTTTGGAGTTCTTCTATTGCTTTTTCTATTGGTCTGGGTCTGAAACAACGACCTCCAAGATAAGAAACAGCACAAGGGTAACAATTGAACTTACAACCTCTGGATGCATGGAACAAATCGACCATGCGAACTCCTTTATGGTAATACAAATCTTTTCTAAGTATATCACGACGGGCAGGACCAATCAGGGTAATGTCAGGGTGTTTTCCCATGAAATTATATACTTTTTGAAGTTTATTGTTCTTGAAATCTTCGAATACTTGCTCCATTCGGGTTTCGGCTTCACCAAGAAAAATGGAATCGGCATGCTCCATAGTTTCCTCAGCATGAAGCATGGTGGAAATGCCCCCAAAGATTACTTTTTTCCCTCTTCTTCGATATTCGTCGGCTATTTCCCAACCACGCATTATCTGGGTGGTAAGCATCATCGATATTCCAACAAAATCAACAGAATCATCGTAAACGAGTTCTTCAACATTTTCGTCGGTAAATTCTACCTCCACATCAGGAGGCAAAGCCGCAGCGAAAACTACTGGTCCGTGAGGAGGGAGGTTAAAAATAGTCTGTCCTTCAAGTTTTTCCCATTTGGGATATATTAAACGAAATTTTATCATTGATGTATTGAGTTGGTTTTGTGTTTTTTGATTTGGTAAATTTTCTTAATAATGTTATCGCGGTCAGTGGTTTTTTCAAACTCTTTGGTTAGTGATTTTTCATAATATTCAATAGCCCTAGGGTAATCATAATTCATTTCAAAGAAATTGCCTAAAGTAACATAGGTACTGAAGTACTCAGGATTTTGCATGGCAAAATAATGAATATTGGCAGAGTCCAGCATTACAGGATTCTTTTCCTTAATGAATTTTCTTATGACCGCTCCAAGGTATTTATAACGTAAAAACTGAAGATATTCCCTTGAATACAAGAAAGTATCTGCCGGAATAACCAATATTTTCTCATAAATCTCCTGTTTTGTTTTCAAGTTGGCAAAATTACTAAAAATCTTGTTCAAGTCATAGGGAATGTAACAACCTAATTGAAAAGGGGCTGTAGATATCCAAACCAAGCGCTTTTCAGGAACGAAAATCACTGAATGATGAGCGATTAATTGATTAATGGCTTTCTCATTTCCAAGCCCAATGTTCTGATTGTGCAGCCCTTCTTTGTTGCGTAAGATTGCTGCAACCTTATCAACATTTAATTTTGGGTAAGAATGAATCAACTCATCAACTCTTTGATATCGATAATAAGATGCAGCGGTTTTTATGTTTTCAATATTCAGTGGATCATTTTTAAATTCGTCGCTTTGGAAATAATTACTGCAAATTTGATAATTTGTTTTGGGATAAACGATGCCAATCTTGGTTGGTGACTTTTCAATAATAGCAACTGTTTTCTCAGATGCAGAACCTATTAAGATAGATTCAGAGACAAAGGTTTGTCTGCTTTTTGCTATGGCAATTGCCTGGGGGATATCGGCAGCATATTGCAATATTTCTCTTGCCAATAATGAAATAGGAGTGTAAGCTGTAAAAGGCACATCCGATTTTGCGGCATTAATACTTACTGTTAGTCCCTGCATATTCATACCTGAAATGTCACCCAGCATACCAGCCCAACCTACATACATAAAAGGGTAACCGCTATCGGGTTTAAAGAAACTAACGATTTTATTCTTTGAAAACTCATCCCCAGCATAAAAATCGAAATTTCTGCCAATAATCAATGTGCTATCTGAAGTTTTCTTGTTCCATGCAGCAAAAGAAGTACAACCTACAATCTTGTAATCTTGCAAAGCATGTCCTATGTCATGAGCCGCATGGTAGTTCAAAGTGCGTTCATAGCCATTACCAATAAACTCATATTCGCTGGGAGTGGATAAGGATAAGCCATATATTTCTTCGAGATATTCCTTTGAAATGTGTTGATCTATATTTCGATTAAACCAATAAATAAAATACTTCAATATTCTGAGAAAAACCTTTGAAGGAACCAATTGATTAATTTGTTTAAAGAAAACATCTTCCTGAAATTTGAGTAGCTCTTTACACAATTTGCCGGCATACACTCCTCTTTCAAAAGGCTTTCCTTGAATATACATTTCCCAAAGTCCGGTTTCACTCTTTTTCAGCCAACTGTAGTCAATCCGATAAAAATCCTTTTCAGGCATGGTACGGATAGCTTTCAAAGAAGACTTATCTTTAATGTCTGGTGGATGTAAACGAATGAAAACCCCAAAATACAAGTCCATTAAAAGGAAGAGTATTAGGATTGAAGAAAAAACAATTAGAAAGCGCTTTCTGATTTTCTTTTTAGCCATGTTTCACTTTGTTTAAAAGGTAATCGAAGCCGGTAAATTCAGATGCAGTTAAAAAGGCGCTTAATGTAACTCCTAAAGCACCATGCAATTTAATATTTTGTCCTGTAAGGAAAAGGTTTTCTAATTTGGTTCGGAGAGAAATATAAGACGCATTCATGTTTCTTTCAACGCCATACATGGCTCCTTCGTGAGATCCAGTGTAATCTCTCCATGTTAATGGGGTTGAAGCAAATGAATAATCGATATTATCTTTCAATTGCGGATATTTTTCACATACCATTTGTATCAGATGTTCAGAAATGAGATATTTAAGATCTTTGTATTCGTCTCCTCTTTTTTCTACATGGGTGTCTTTCCAATTTGAGAATCGGTTGATGTCCATATAGCTCATAATTTTTATTGAAGGGGCAAAGTTATCGCTTCCTGAGTGATATGGAGTATAAAGCATGCAAGAAGAAGGTTTGGGATTTTTGGGCATATTTAAATCTTTCCAAATGTCATCTCCCTTATGAATGTATAGATTATGATTTAAATAAGGAAAAGTGTTCTTTTTTGGAATGAGATAAACTGAAAAGGAAGAAATGGTATTCTGCAAATCAAGAAGTCTATTTCGATAGTTTTTGCGGATGCTTCCTTCATCAATCATTTCCATAGTTAATGATGGATGGATAGCTGAAATAAATGCATCGCTTGTGATTTCTTCTCCATTCTTAAGTGTTATTGATTTTACTTTTGAATCTTTCACATTCATTTCAAGCACTTCGCTTTGGGTATGAATTTCCCCGCCATTTTGTTTTATCGCTTCAGTCAAAAGTTCTGCTAATTGATTACTTCCATCAGTAAATTTCCAAGCACTTTGAATAAAACTATACTGAATAATTGCATGAATATAAGCAGGGGTAGTTTCAGGATGACCTGCGTACAAGAAATGATTTCCGGCAAGCACTTGTTTGAGGGTTTCATCCTTAGTTATCGAATTCAGCAAGGTTGTAACAGAAATGTCATGGAGGGACGATTCAGATGAAGGGGCTTTATTGAAAGAAAGCATTTCAAAACCATTCCAGAAATCTTGCAGGTGTTTCCCATATTTAATTAATCCTTCTTTTTCTTTCGGAAAGAACTCAAGTAAGCGATCAATAAACAATTGAAGGGACATAGCAAATGGATACTCCTTATTTTGGAAATGGATAATATCGAAAGCTGATTCATCCATCCGCTTGAGCTTTAGCTTAGGCATAATACCAAGATAACTAAAGTAGCGATTCAAGCTTTGCCCTTCGTCTAAACTTCCAGCATAATGCATACCCGTATCAAAAACATGAGCATATTTATTAAAGGTCTGCAAGTTGCCTCCGCATTGTTTTTGCTTCTCAACCACACTCACCTTAAATCCTTCTTTTGAAAGCACCAATGCACACACCAATCCCCCTAAACCTCCTCCAATAATTGTAATGTGCTTTTGACTAGACATACCTGATTAAAGTTTTTTAAAAACATACAACACATTAGAGTTGTGTTTTGTTGTGTCAAACAACTCAAAGTGGGCATTTAATTCCTTTGCCAGGTTCTCGAAAGAATAACAGGAGTTAAAAAATAATTTATTGTATTTAGCCTGATTAAAACCAAAACGGGTTGAGAAGAATTCAGAGACCTTAGTTCCAAAGTGACGACTTGAAAACTCAACATTGGCATCCCTAATGATGATTTTACCTTCCGGATTCAAATGTTCCCAGCAACGACGAATTAGGGCTAATTGCTTATCTTCAGGAATGTAATGTAACATATCACTAATGATAAATACATCTTTTGGACTGATGGCATAGGTTTCGGCATCACCCTGATAAAAGGTAATTTGCTCAGTTTTATCTTTACAATGATTGGCAATTGTAATCTTTTCTTCATCATAATCGAAGCCTTCGATATTCCTGTCTTTAGATAAATAAGAAAGTATATAGGTCATAAAACCATAACCGCATCCTATATCCATTATGCTTGCTTTCAAAGGGATTAACTGATTAAACAATTCATAATCTTTTTCAAGATGGATTTTAACACTTAAGTACTTTTCGATTACACTTCCTTTATAAGCATAATTAGCTAGCAGCTTGCTTCTATAATATGCAGGGTATTGATAATCTAAATTCATTTCTGCGAATTCTTTCCGAAACAATTGGTTTGCATCGCGGGTAATTTGTTGATAGTTATGGGAAGGGGCAATTGGGTCGAGGCACTTTAGCGTAATAGTGCTTTTGTTGCCCAGCATTTCTCCTTTTGGGATGTAATGCGCTGTTCCAACTATTACCACTGGTTGAATAGGAATATTCAATTTATTGGCAATATAGAAAGCTCCCTTATGAAAACGCCGTATTACCATATCTGGTGAACGGGTACCCTCAGGGAAAATCACAATGGAATACCCATCTTTAACTTTTTGTTCTATTTTAGCAGTGAAAGTTTCAAGGCCAAGGTGAACCGGATAAAAATCAGCAAGCCTGGAAATAGGACCTAATAAAGGACTCTCCCAAACCCATCCTGTAGTTAGGAAGATAATTTTAGGATGAAGCATCAACATTAAAGGAATATCAATATGCGATTGATGATTGCAAATGATAACCAATGGTTTACTGAAATCCACTTTAGACAAATCAATAAAACGTTTTTTAACCAGATACATCAGATAAATAGTTGATTTACTCCCCCAGTAAATAAGATAATGCAATAGCAAACTCCTGTACTTTCTTTTAATAGGCATCAAGCGCATGAAAACAATTCCAAAAAAGATAGCCAGAAGACATGTTATGAAATACCATCCATAACAAATAGTGGCATAAATGATAATAAACAGGCTAACAGGGGATGTCCGTTTCTTTTTTCCTATATATATCAACCACTTGAATAAAGGTGGTATAATCACATTAGAAAGAATAACCACCGAACTAATTCCCACAATAGATAGTACTGCTATTGAGCGTAAGGAAGGATGTTTCGCAAAAATCAATACTCCTAATCCAATTAAAGTAGTGAGTGCAGCAATGGCTACCGACAAACGGTAGCTTTTCATTTGTTGCATTCCTGTTCTGTATTCTTTTAGTAAGCCTTGCAAAATAAAAATACTGTAATCAATCCCAACACCAAAGATGAAAATGATGATGCTGATGTTAAATAAATTGAATTTCTCATTTAAAGCCCCCATCAAACCAAAAACCCAAAACCATGCTATCAGCATTGGGCTAAAACATATGATTGCCAGTTCAATTCGTCCAAAGTAAAGTATTAGCAAAAGAAAGACAACAATGCTCGAAAGCCAGAAAAGTTTGCTAAACCCGTTTCGAATGATTTCGACAAAGGTTTTCATCAGGTATTCTTTATCTAAAAGGGTGGCATTGCTATGGTTTTGAAAAGCCTGATGCGTTTTATCGATGTTTTGTTTGGGAACTTTTAAAACTGTTACAAGCGTTACCATATCCGGTTTCTCGCTAATCCAATCATTAAGGAAAGTCTTACGAATTAATTCAAAATCTTTCAAAGGAATGGGTTGATAATCTTTGTCGAGCTGGGCGAAGAATTCTTTAAAAGCTGTTTCAGAGAAGCGGAGGGGCTTGCCTTGCTCTAATAACAAACGTTTCGCCCTATCCTTTCTCCCATCCTTCCAGAAATTATTCCAGCGGTTGATACGCTTTTGTTGCTCCTGTTGTGACATCATGAGCATGGGTGCGCCTGAAACACTTCGGATGGTATTGTTCTTCAACAAGGAATCGGTAGTTGTGGTGGTGAGTTCGGCATTTTCGAAAGCTTGATTTAATGTTTTGCCTGACGAGACAAGATATACTGATTTGAGGACGCCAGTATTGATCTTTTCAATGTGTGCTTCGTATTGCTTCAGATCATCAGATAAGTAGTTCATCTTGTTTAAATCGCTTTCAAACTCTACCTTTTGAATGAACCAGGCACTAAAGAGGGTAATTAACAAAACAAAAAGATATGCCCATCGACCATTGAACCAATTGATGGATTTCATGTTTTCGGTTTCAATTAGCTTTTCTTTAGCTGTCTTTCTGTTTTTAAGAAAATGGGGAAGCAGGAACAAGGAAAAGAAAGCAGATGAGAGTGCATAGCTTAAACCATAGAAGGCAAGGTCTTTTAAACCATCGGAATTGAGAATGAGCAAACATGCAAAGCCGGCTGCGGTGGTGATGCTTCCTATCAAAATGGGTCCGGTTAGATCTTTAATCAGTTCTTTTATATTGGGCTGATGACGAAAATGAGTGAAGATAAAAATCGAATAATCGATGCTGATACCTAATAAAACGGACCCCATTCCAAAGGCAATAGCAGATACTTTTCCGAAAAACAAATACATCAAGGTATAGCTGAACAAGGCTCCGAATATAACGGGTATAAATAAAACAATACTGACGCTAAACCTTCTGTAATACGCTAAAAGAAGAATAAAAATCAATCCAATTGCCAGTATCATGGTGAAATTGGTATCTTTCTTTATCTGACTTGCATTGCTCACCGCCGAAGGCAATGCTCCATAGTAACCTATGGTGATGCCTTCTGTTTTCTTTTGGGTGATGGAATGTATAGTGCTGTTTAATCTTTCGATGAAAACCGTATTGAGTGAAGTTTCGGCAGAGGAATTTATCGGAGTTACAAATAAAAGAAGGGTCTTATGATCTCTTGAAAAAACATAATCGTTATAGGTATCGTAATTGGCATCGAATTTCAAAGCGTTTAAACGTTGCAAGGCTAAGCCGGTTATTCCAAGAGGATCGGATTGTATGAACTTCCGCATTGCCAAACCGGCAGGAGACACGAGGGAGCGAATGTTTTGGGTGAGTTTCTCCTTTACTGCAATATCATTCAGTAAAGAGTCGATATGATCATAATTCTTTTCGGTGAGGTATAAGGGGATGTTCTGTTGAAAAAAGGAAAAGACTTCGCCTATCACATCTGAAGCAATATTAGCTGTAATTGATGCAACATAAGGTTGAAATGATGCTGAGTTGAGACTGTCTACAAGCTCTTCTGCAATAGGAATTAACTGGTCTGGAAGGGTTTTTCCGGTGTCGTTCAGGCAAAGGTATAACACAAGCTTATCCTTAAACTTCGTATTATTGAAAACCTCATTATATTTATCAATCTTTGGGTCGTGAGGAATGGCAGAGGTGATATCTTCATCCATCTTTATTTTCAAGGAAAGAAAAACGGTGATGCCGAGATAGGCTAATAATATTAGCAGTAAAGCCCATCGATGGCGACTGAAATATTGATAGGTGGCAAGAAAGAATGATTTCATTGGGTTTTATTTTTTTCTTCTGAAAAACATTAGTAAAAACCAACTTAAAACACCGGTAAATAAGGCTAAAAAAACACCAAATACAATGCTGCCAAGTAAATATTGAAGTACATTGTGTTGGATGATTTCAAAAGTGAAATATTGATCGTAAGCCAGATTTGATGGACTATTCATCAATAAGCCGCCTGTCTTGTAACTTACATATAATATAATGGGAACCAGGGGAGGCAGGCTGATGTTAGCGGCGACAATCACCAGCACTTTGTTCAGTCGGAAAGCATAAGCTAATGCGAGGGCAATGATCATTTGAAAACCCCAAACAGGCAATATTCCCATGAAGATACCGAGCATTACCGATAATACTTTAGTGGTGTTCGATTCGTGCGAAGCAATCAAATCGGTTTGTATGAATTGTTTTATGTCTTTTTTATTCAACTTGCTAAAGAACTTTAAGGGTAATATCCAGCAAATTGTAACAAAAACCAATACCACATTCAGCACACTCACACGGCTGAAATCCCGAAAAGGTCGAAAATGAGAAACACGGCTTTCTTTAGGTTCATATTTCACACTCACAGGAACATGCAAAACCGGAATGTTTTTCCAGGTAAGGCGCACCAACACCTCTATTTCTAATTCATATTTATCCGTGTAGAGCTTCATCCGACTGATTGGTTCCAAAGGATAAAGACGATAGCCCGATTGGGTATCGGGAAGCTCAATACCCGTTTCGAAACGAAACCAAAAGTTGGAGAACTTATGTCCGAAAGATGATTTACGGGGGATGCCTTCCTGAGTCATATTGCGTGCCCCTACGATCATTGCCCCGGGATTTTCTTTAAGGCAATTGAGCAAAAGCAGCATTTCGGCAGGGGCATGTTGCCCGTCGGAATCAATGGTAATTGCATATTCGTAGCCGGCTTTCCATGCCACATCAAATGCCTGTCGGAGGGCATAGCCTTTCCCACGGTTGAGGGGATAGCTTATTAGATGTTCGGGTGCAAAGCGGCTGAGAATATAAGCCGTATTGTCGGTGGCACCATCGTTCACGACAATGATATGAGGGCTGTATTGTCGTATGTTTTCCAATACCCCACCTAGGCTTGCTGCATTATTGTATGTGGGTACAATTACGCAACATCTTAGGTCTTCGAAATCTTGTTGAGGATTGGGAGTCATTTGGGCTTATTTTTAGACTCGACAAAAATACAATTTATTTTGGGGCTGGGGTTTGTTTATTGAAATGTAAGGGATGAGTTGCTTGAGATGGAGGCTAAACAAGCGACAGATTTAATAATAAATCAGTTTGAAGTAAAAATAAAAAGAGGCTATCTTTTCTAAAGACAGCCTCTTTTTAGATTTTTAAAATGAAAAGTTTATTTGATGCTCACTTTATCACTTACAACATTTTTGTCAGTAACCATTTTCACGATATAGCTTCCTGAAGTAGTATTAATATTGTAACCTTTAAGTGTTGTGGTTTCGGGTTTAAAGGATGTCACTACCTGTCCTAATGTGTTATAAACAACAACCTCATTAATGTTAACTAATGATGGATTGTTAATATAAATCATGTGGTCAAATGAATAAGCACTAATCGAAGTACTGTTGTTTGAATTTGGCATGCCTGCAAGTGCGCTAAGAGCAATAGTATTAGAAGTGGTAGGAGCAGCACATGTTTCGTTAAATTGAACTGATACATAAACATGATCATCCATAGCCGGAGTATAAGTATAATGCATATTGTTATTATACACTGGTAAATCGTTAACAAACCAGGTAGAGGTACTCATAGTATATCCTGATTGAATGCTTGTGTTAAGTGTAACAGGAAGTCCATTTGTTACTGGGTTTTCACTTGGAGTAATTGTTACCACAGGAGAAAGAGTAGAGGAAAGAGTCGGATTAGTTAAGCCCGAAACTGAGAATATGCCATTTGCAGTAATGTTTTTAGAGGAATTACCAATATAAGCATTTACCTTAGTAGGCATTGAAAAAGCTGTTGAGAATGACCAAGTGAGATTTGGTTTTGCTTGTGCAAAGCAAACAGAATTAGTAAGTCTAACTCTCATAATTCTGGTTCCTCCATCCCTTGAAATGATAGTCCCAAGACCTGCAGTTGTGGTTTTCCCTGTAATCTTTATAGTTTGATTAGGTAATGATTTCGAAATATGCATATTTGTTTGTGTTTGTTTTTGTTCTGAATTAATATCAGAATTAGAGCCAGGTACAATAGAAGCTGAGAATGTACCTCCATTACGGATAGCATCATTTACAAAAATTCCCATTTGAATTCCAGATAATTCGAAATCACCTGAAGTGGCAACTCCAATATGAGTTAAGTAAACATCGAATTCATACACGGTAGGTGAAACCTGAACATCGTTGCGTAGTTCAAGTTTAAAAGAAGGAGCATTTAAGGCGTTTAATTTTTGAGCCATTGTATTTCCACAAAACATTATGAAAATAAGAAGAATGGCTAACTTTGAATAAAGTGGCAATTGTTTTTTCATGTTCGTAAATTTAATTTAGTGTTTTAAGTTTCATTATTAACCGTCAAAAGTACATAATAGTTTTAATCTGACCAAATTTATTTTGTTAAAATATTATTTTAGGCAAAAAAACTTTCTTTTATAGATTATTCAAAATAAAGTTGGTCATCTTAACATACAGATTCAGACGGGTTCCGGCTCCAAGTATGCTATGATTCTTATCTGGATAAATAAACATATCAAATTGTTTATTTTCTTTAATCAAAGCCTTTATTAGCTCCATTGAGTTTTGTAAATGCACATTATCATCTGCTGAACCGTGAATGATCAGGAGTTTTCCTTTGAGTTTTTTAACTGACGAAACAGGAGAGTTATCGTCATATCCTTTTGGGTTTTCTTGTGGTGTGCGCATAAAACGTTCGGTGTAAATGTCATCATAATAGCGCCAATTGCTAACCGGAGCCACTGCAATGCCTGCTTTAAAATAATCGGCACCCTCGGTCATACATAGGGCAGACATATAGCCTCCATAGCTCCAACCAAACATCCCAATACGATTTTTATCAATATATTTCAGCGAACCCAAATATTTTGCAGCTTCAATTTGATCGATAGTTTCATATTTTCCTAATTGCTGATAAGTGCATTTTTTAAATTCTTCTGAACGGAAACCAGTGCCGCGATTGTCTACCGATACAACAATATATCCTTTTTGAGCCAAAAGTTGGAACCATGCAAAATCAGAAACTTCCCATCTGTTCTCCACTGTTTGTGAACCGGGACCACCATAAACATACATTAAAACCGGATACTTCTTTGTGGAATCAAAATCAACAGGTTTAATCATCCAGGCATGTAATGAAATGTTTTCAGTTGTATTGAAAGTGAAAAATTCTTTTCTGGAAAAATTATATTCCTTAATGGTCTGTTGAAGCTGTTTGTTGTCTTCAAGAGTTTTTATGAGTTTGCCATTGCTGAGGTTCATCAATGCAAATTGTTTTGGCAGACCGGCATTCGAATAGGAGTGAATGCAATAATTAAAGCTATTGCTAAAGGTAACTGCATGTTGCCCATTTTCTTTGAAAACTCTTTCTTTTTGCGACCCATCAAATCGTATAGAATAAATATCTCTGTTTAAAGGAGATTCTTCTGTGGAAATAAAATAGATCTTCCCTGCCTTATCATCTATTCCTGATATTTCAGTAACATTCCAATTGCCTGAAGTTACTTGATTAATTAACTTTCCAGATAAATCGTAATGATATATATGATTATATCCATCTTTTTCGCTACAAATGAAAAAGCTTTTTGCATCGGATGTAAATTGCAAATACTCGTTTAAATCAACATACCATTTGTTTTCTTCGCTGTATATTATTTTAGTCGAACCGTTTGCAGCATCTGCCAATAAGAGTTCGAGTTTGTTTTGAAGCCGATTCATTCTATACACACATAGTTTATTTGGTTGAGCCGTCCACATCATTTTGGGTAAATACTGGTCGGTTACACTTCCCACATCCACCATTTGCTTTTTATTGGCGGCAACATCATACACATACACTTGCACCACCGAATTCTCTTCACCTGCTTTGGGGTATTTGTATTTAAATTCTTCCGGATAAAGCCCCGAATATTTTGCCATTTCATATTCTTTCACTTTAGTTTCATCGAAACGATAGAAAGCAATATATTTCCCGTCAGGTGACCATGAAAACGCATGAAGCAAATCGAACTCTTCTTCATAAACCCAATCGGCTGATCCATTTATAATATAATTCCATTTCCCATCAGTGGTAATTTGAGTGGCAAGGTGTGTGCCGAGGTCTTCAACATACATATTGTTATCCTTTTCATAAGTAACCTTAGTTGCATCGGGTGAAAGCATAGCGTCGCGACATCTTTCACCTTTGGCAATTAGGCTTAATTTCTTTGTTTTAAGGTCGCATACATAATACTTTGATATTTTTGAATGACGGTATATCGATTGATTTTCAGTAGAAATCAACAATTTCGATTCGTCTTTGCTAAACCAAAAGTCATCAATCGCAATGGCTTTAGTATCTCCCTCTGGAATTAATTCCGACATGCGCACAATGGTTTCAAGCATTTTTCCGGTCTTAAAATCATTCTTATTAATCATGATGCCATCCTCGAAAGTGAAATAATAATCCCCTTTGCTGGAAGGAATCACTTCGGTTAGCGTTTTTGGATAAAATGTGCCATTCTTCCAGATGTCTTCAAGGGTGATGTTCTTTTGAGGGCTTTGGGCGGTGATAAGTTGTGTGCTTACCCAACAGAAAGCGATTAAACAGATGATTATTTTCTTCATTCGATTTTTATTATTTTGATTATTGAAAGGGGTTTAAAATAGTTTACAATATTACGTAATTTTCATTTAAACAAGCCAAATTCAGAATTGTTTGTATGAATAAACCAAACTGAATAATTGATTTTCTACTATTCAGAAAGCAGAAATAATTATGGATCTCAATTGCTTCATGCTATTTTTATAGATGCAAATTCAAACAGACTTTAATCGGGTAGATATTTTTATTACTTTAGCATCTTATAATTTATTCTTTGATTATGATAAAAGTAAAAAGCATTTTATTGATATTATTTGTATTAACGCTATCAAATAGCTTTTCGCAAAGCAAAACAAGCCTTAAATCCTATAAACACGATTTGCATTTCAACAATCTTGCCACATCATGGGACGAAGGCATTCCTTTAGGCAACGGCATCAGCGGAGTATTATTATGGCAGAAAGATGGAAAGCTCCGTCTTTCGCTCGACCGTGCCGACCTTTGGGATTTACGTCCCGTTAAAGAACTCCAATTGCCTCATTTCACTTATCAATGGGTTTACAATCAGGTGATGAAGGGAGATTACGACACCGTGCAAAAGATTGGCGATGTGCCTTACGAAAGCTATCCGGGACCCACTAAAATTCCCGGTGGGGCTATCGAATTCGACATACAGAATTTGGGTCCCGTCGATTATGTTCATCTCTACATTAAACAAGCCGTTTGCCATGTGAAATTTAAGAAAGGGGCTTTGCTCGAAGTGTTTTGCGATGCCAATAAACCCACCGGAAACTACCGATGGTCGGGAACCGGTGTAAACATTAAAGCAACCCTAATTCCCCCTGTTTATAATTCTGAAAAGGCGAATAACAATGCCACAGCCAACAGTGTGGAAGGACAAGGTTTGCAACGCCTTGGATACACACAGGGCAAAGTGGTGCAGAACGGGAATTCATTTCTGTATCATCAAACAGGCTGGGGCAATTTCAGCTACGATATTTCCCTGCAATGGAAAAAGAACAATAATACTACCGAAGGCGTCTGGTGCATATCAACACAAAACTCCGACTGGTCCGATGCAAACGACCAAAAGAAAGCACAGCAAGCATTAAGCAAAGGTTTCGAAAGCAACTTTCAATCGCATTGCCGGTGGTGGGAAAACTACTGGAACAAATCTTCTGTCAGCATTCCCGATCCCTTAATTGAACGTCAATGGTATTTGGAGATGTATAAATTCGGCTCGGCATCGCGCCGTGGCGCTCCCCCCATCACACTTCAGGCCGTTTGGACTGCCGACAACGGCAATCTCCCTCCCTGGAAAGGTGATTTTCATAACGATTTGAACACACAGTTGAGCTATTGGCCCTCTTATGTTTCCAACCATATTGAGGAAGCGAAATCCTATACCGATTGGATTAATAAATGCCTCCCAATTGCCAGGGAATACACCCATCGTTATTTCAATGTCGATGGAATCAACTTTGCGGGAGTGTCTACCCTGAGTGGTCAGGCAATGGGAGGCTGGATACAATATTCAATGTCGCCCACGGTTTCGGCATGGTTGGCACATCACTATTATCTGACCTATAAATATACGCTCGATATGGATTTTCTAAGAAAAGAAGCATATCCTTTCATAAGTGAAGTCGCCAAATTCATCAATGCCCTTCTTATCAATAATGCAGAGGGCAAAAAGACGCTTCCTTTAAGCTCCTCGCCCGAAATACACGACAACAGCATCAATGCATGGTATAAAAGCATCACCAATTTCGACCTTTCCCTCATTAAGTTTTTATTCAATGCCGCGGCTGAATTGGCCGGTGATTTAGGCAACACCAACGATAAGCTGAAATGGGAAACCATTGCAAAACAATTGCCCCCCTTTGCCCTTCAGCAAAACAATCTGCTCATAGCAGCCAATGCCCCTATGGAAGTATCACACCGGCATTTCTCCAATCTCATGGCCATCTATCCCCTTTGCTTGCTCAATCTGCACCATCCTGCCGATAGCCTCATCATTTGCACTTCCCTCGATCATCTTGCCAAGCTCGGTCCCGATGGGTGGTGCGGATATTCGTGGGCATGGTATGCTGCCTTGTTGGCGCGGGCAAACAGAGCCGACAAAGCTGCCGAAGCCCTCCGCATTTTTGCCGATGCCTTTTGTTTGCAAAACAGTTTTCATGTGAATGGTGATCAGAAAAACAAAGGCTATTCGCAAATGCACTATCGTCCCTTCACGCTTGAAGGCAATTTTGCTTTTGCCGATGCCTTGCAGCAAATGCTTTTGCAAAGCGACGATGGCATCATCCGCATTATGCCTTCAGTGCCCGAAGCCTGGAAAGATGTTTCTTTCAATAGCTTTCGGGCTATGGGTGCATTTCTCATCAGTGCCGAAAAGAAGAACGGAAAGCTTATCAAACTAAAGATATATTCAGAAAAAGGAGGGAAGCTAACAATGCAGAATCCCTTTAGCACACCTAATATCGACTGCATCGAACCCTCAATTGATGAGAAGATGTTTAACCAAACCCTTTGGCAATTTGAAACAAAAGCAGGCAAAAACTATGAGTTTATTGCGGTAAATTAAATTGGCGATTTAGTGATTTTGCGATTTGCTGATTTGTCTGAAAAGCCATACTCACTTTATCATTGCCATTGGGCTTCAACCAACGGACTAAATGATAAGTATCTGTTGCTTTAGCCTAAGAAGGATAATTGCAAATTATCCTGGGTTCAAAGCCGATTTGCAAAATCGGCTTAGCTGCGTCGCATTTATATTTATATGTTGCTCAGAGGGGGTATTAATTTTCATTTTTTGATATAAAAAAATCAGAAAAAGATTTGTTATTCAAAAATAATGTTTACCTTTGCTGAAAATTGATTGAATTTGCATAAATAAAAATATGTAATTACTATCAATTTAAAGATAGTATTAATAATTCACATTAAATAACTTAAATTAAACAACTTAAATTAGTTTTACAATGGCAACAGGAATTCAAATTTCAGGATTAGTGGTTCTTAAAATGAATAGTAAAGGTAAAGTAGCAGACCTGGTACAACAAGGCTTAGATCAGGATGCAAGTTCTGTGACTGAACTTTCAGGCATTACGCATAACGATACAGCTATGCATGGTCTTGCAACAACCCTTCAAACGGTTAATACCAATTTTCATAGAAATCCACCTACGGCTACAAAAAATGATGTTAAACTTGCTATAAGCAATCTTGTTGAAGCATATGATGAAAATGCTGCTGAGATTCAAATAATTGCCCGCAAAGAAGCAAAATTGGCAGGAGATGTGACTGTGGGGATTAATATTGTAAAAAAAGCTAAATATAGACTTAAGGATGCAGCAGGTCCTATAGAAATTGCTTTTAATGTAGAAAATGATGGTCCCGGAGCCGTTAAAATTAGTACCAAAGCAATAGGAAAGGGTACTATTTACATACGTGAATTTGGTAAGACAACAGCTGTTGATGTTGTGCCACCGGTAGCAAACAGGCAGGAATTGCTTGTAAGTGGTGAAACTGAAATACGTTTAGAATTATTGGATAGATTTACGATGTATGCTTTTCGTGAAGCAAGCATTGTGCCCATTAGCCGCAAAGCAGATAGTGCTGTTATATTAAATGATGTGACAAAAAAAGCGACACCAAGTGCCATTACAAGTGCGCATCGTCGCATTTATATGGGCAACGTTGAAACCAATTATAAATTTTCGCCCTGGTTCTGGTTAATGGTTCAGTAATTAGCAAAAACCGCTTATCGACTCATAAAGTTTACGCTAAGGTTTACATTAATTAAACCTTAGCGTTTTTTTTTTAGTTTTATCAAATCGTGATAAAACCTTGACATAATAGCCTGAAAATCTGCTTCGGTATAGTAAAATATATTTGCGATAGGGATTAGAGTAGCCGCGGTCGGGGCTGGAGTATCCGCGGTCGGGGCTGGAGTATCCGCGACTTGGGCTGGAGTATCCGCGGTCGGGGCTGGAGTAGCCGCGACTTGGGCTGGAGTAGCCGTGGTTGGGGCTGGAGTAGCCGCGACTTGGGCTGGAGGAGCCGCGGTTGGGGTTGGAGTAGTCGCGACTTGTGCTGGAGAAGACGCGGTGTGGGGTGGGGTAGT
>JBAWXL010000047.1:0-21593 GCA_037144095.1 Bacteroidota bacterium | reverse complement strand
CCTTGAACTATGGGGCCCATTAAATATGATGCTGCAAAAATACTATTTATTTTTATTCTATAAAAGAAACTTCCGTTCTATCCCTGCCTGACGGCAGGCAGGGATAGAACGAGGCGACAAAAATTAAAAATTTTGGGACAAAAGTAACTTTAATTTTTCTTTTCCAACCCCGCTCTTATAATATATTTCTTTTTTTCTGGCTTCAATTCGATCTGAGCATTCTTCTTGATAAAAAAGTTCCCAGGGTATGTATGCTTTGATAGACTTAGTTTGTCCGGAATTATGCTCCTTTAATCTCTTTTCGACATTTTCTGATTGGCCCACATAGATTCTATTGAAATTTTTACTATAAATAGCATATACAAATATCATATTAAAAAGTTTAGGAAACTTCCATTCTATCCCTGCCTGACGGCAGGCAGGCCTTGAACTATGGGGCCCATTAAATACTTGGCAAAAGTAATGCTAATATTTTAATCTTTTGATATTATTTATGGAGAAATCTTTTGACCACATTAGACGATTTAAGATTTTTAGAGGAATTACTTATATAAAAAATATGTATAAACGAAAAAGATTCCATTTATCTGTGAAGATGGAAGCTTTTTCAGGCCTTTTTCTGTTCTCAAAACAATTCAATAATAAAACGTGTTTCGTCGGTGGCACTGGAGTTAAACAGCGTGAGATAACGATTCACTGAATAGTCAGACAAATGAAATTGCGCAACATCAAATGTAATTTCATGTTTGGTAGTAGTGCTCACTTTGGTGCTATCAGTGCCTCCCGGGGTGCTGGCAAGGTAAGCATCAATGCCACCCTTGCTTTTCATGCGAATTACATCGCCGGCAGGAAATGAATACCTGATACGAAGAGAGGAATTCTTTCTTGAATCAGTGAAACTCTTTTTATGATCAGCGGCATTCTTTCTACGATCAGCGGCATGCCAGAGTGAATCAGCGGCATGCTTTTAGCAATCAGCGGCACTCTTTTAGCAATCAGCGGCATGCTTTCTACGATCAGCGGCATGCCAGAGTGAATCAGCGGCATTCTTTTTAGGAAGAGCGGAGTTCTTTTTAGCATCAGCGTCATGCCATTCAGAAAGAGGGTGATTATTTTGAAAAAGGGCGTTTTTGGTTTAAAACACAGTATAAGGGGGGTTGATGCGAGAGAGTAGAAAATTATTGAAAACACAGCTATGTGAAGGAGGGAATAAAAGCGGAAAATGCTTACATCCTTACTTTATAAAATAAATTAATTTACAATGATTTAATGTCAGATATATCAAAGAGCGGGTTCATCTATTGGCAGTTAGATCCTATGCGCAGATGTTTTACAAAAATACAAAATATTTTATTCCCTCCAAGAAAATATGATTTTTTTTGGGGAAATAATTTTTTTCAGAAATAATATAAGAGGAGAATTGATTTCGATGTTAGATAAAATATTATCTTTGTGAGGAAATTGTTGATAGATTTATAAGTTCTAAATATCAAAAACATTAATCCTAAAATTAAAATGAAACGATTTTTATTCATATTAATATTCCTGTTATTTAGCTTCTCTTCATATAGTCAAACTGATTTTGGAATAAAACTCAATGGTGGATTTAGTAAAATCACTGCAACCAGGTATAATTCTTCAAATTTTTTTGATCAATGGCCATTATCATGGCAAGGGGGATTATATTATAATGTATTTATATTTAAAAGGATTTTCATTGGTGTTGAAACTGTTTTTAATCAAATGCAAGGAAAAGAAAAAACTGAATATCCAAACTATGATAATGGAATTCTAACAAAGGATTCAGTTGTAATTAACACAAGCAAAAGTGTTTCTTTTATAGGGAATTCAATAAATATTGGATATAAGTATAAGCGGTTTACTTTAAGTTTTGGATTCCAATATTCATTTACAATAGCCAGCAATGTAAATAACAAAATTAGCATGCCTTTTTCTGGAAGTATAATTAACCTAGAATTTGACAAAAAACAAGATGTATATGACAAGTTAGTGACAGGTCTAAAAGCAGGAATATATTATGATCTTACAAAAAGATTTTCAATTGAGGGCGCCTATTATCATGGTTTGCGCGTTTTTTATAATACTGAACCTGATCGTTGGAATGGTAAATTTAGGCAAATGACAATAGGAATTCGTTTTAAAATTAATAGGCCTATTGATAAAAAATAAAATATTCATCAAAATCATCAACTATTAAATTCAATGAAATCAAAATATTTTATTATCATTTCAGTTGCTTTGTTTCTTATCGTGAGTTGTAAGAAAAGTGAACCAACAGGACCCTCTATTTATAATTGCAAAGTAATTGATGAATACACTAAAAGCCCGATTTCAGGTTGCTTAGTTACTCTTGAAACAATTGAATGGCCAGCAGGAATTACAGATGACACCTTAGGATTTACTGATTTGAATGGTTCTTATAATTATAATTTCGATCAAACTCCAATTTATTTAGAAAGCGGATATTATAAAAGTTTTTATTTGAAATTTGTAAAGTCGGGTTATTACCATTATATGACTAATGAGTTAATAGTCACTCATGAAACAATAAATCCCATCATCCAACTTAACAAACCTACAACACACTGTATAATTGCAATTAATACAACTGGTTCAAACCTCTGGACCTTATATTTCTTTTCGGGATATAATAATTTTACTGCCCCAGTTTCAGGAAAGCCTTTAGGGGATACCACATTTGAATATTCAACAGTTCCTTCGAATACTGATTTTCAACTTCGTTGGGCAAGTAACAATAACCCTCAAATATACGTTAATTTACATAGTGGTTATAATGACACCACTTATTATACCATTAATTATTAGTTGTAGAAATGCCTGCAGCAAAACAAAATTCACAATCCAACTTTATACATCACATAATTTGCAATTATTCTCCGATTCGCTGAGCATGTTGAAGCGAACTTGTAAGAGAACGTGGTTTCGACAGGCTCAACCACCTCCTTCCAGAGCAATAAATGCTTTATTAAGCGGGTTTTTATAATGAAGGAAAAGTAAACCTTCTCTATTTCACCGTACTCCCGTTTTCAAAATCTTCAACCGGGCTTACGAAACAAAGTTTGCCCTGAGTGTCTTCTGCCATCAGTATCATACCTTGCGATAGGATGCCTTTTATCTCACGGGGTTCGAGATTGATGAGGATGTTCACTTTCTTCCCTATGATATCTTCGGGTTGATAATATTCGGCAATACCTGAAACCACCGTGCGTTTGTCGACACCGGTTTCAATCGTAAGTTTGAGGAGTTTCTTGGTCTTGGGAACTTTTTCTGCTTCCAATATGGTTCCAATGCGGATATCCATTTTGCTGAATTCGTCATAACTGATGTTGCCTTTGGCTGCTTGAACTGGGCTTGCTGAAGCTATGGAATTCATGTTTTTAAGTTTGGTAACTTGTTTTTCAATTTCTTCGTCGGCAATAAGGTCGAAAAGGAGGAAGGATTTGTTGAGTTGAAGTCCGGCAGGCAAAAGGTCTGCATTTCCGGCTTTATCCCAACTACAGGCATCCATATTCAACATATTAAAGAGTTTTGTTGCTGTGAAGGGCAGGAAGGGTTGCGAAACTATGGCAAGGTTGGCAACAATCTGTAGGGCGATATTCAATATGGTTTTCACCCTCTCTTCATCGGTTTTATAGAGTTTCCAGGGCTCGCTGTCGGCAAGATATTTATTTCCCAGACGGGCAAGGTTCATCATTTCGCTTAAAGCTTCACGGAAACGGTATTTGCGCAAGGCACTTTCAATCCTTTCGGGGAAGGCGGCAATCTCATTTCTTACCTCTTCATCATATTCTGTGTACTGATTTGCTTGAGGAACTATGCCCTGATAATATTTATCGGTCAACACAAAAGCACGGTTTACGAAATTGCCAAAAATGGCAACCAATTCGCTGTTATTGCGTTGCTGGAAATCTTTCCAGGTGAAGTCATTGTCTTTGGTTTCGGGGGCAATACTGCACAAAACATAGCGCAACACATCCTGCTTGTTGGGGAAATCCAATAAATATTCGTTTAACCAAACTGCCCAGTTGCGAGAAGTGGAAATCTTATCGCCTTCGAGATTTAGAAACTCATTTGCAGGCACATTCTGTGGTAAAATATAAGTCCCTTCGGCTTTCAGCATGGCTGGGAAAATGATGCAATGGAACACTATGTTGTCTTTTCCGATAAAATGTATCAGTTCGGTGTTGCTATCTTTCCACCAGGGTTCCCAATCGGTATTGTGTTGTTTTGCCCATTCGCGGGTGGCGGAGATATATCCGATAGGGGCATCAAACCAAACATATAAAACCTTTCCTTCGGTATCTTCAATGGGAAGTTTTACGCCCCAATCGAGGTCGCGGGTGACGGCTCTTGGTTGGAGACCCTGATCTAACCACGATTTACATTGTCCCAATACGTTTACCTTCCAATCACTTTTATGATCCTCGGTTATCCATTTACGCAGAAAGCCTTCGTAGGTATCTAAAGGCAAAAACCAATGTTTGGTGAGTTTTAAAACGGGAACATTTCCACTTAAGGCTGATTTGGGATTGATTAAATCGGTAGCATTTAAAGTCGTTCCGCACTTTTCGCACTGATCGCCATAGGCACTTTCGTTGCCACAATGAGGGCAGGTTCCGGTGACATAACGATCGGCAAGAAACTGATTGTTGGCTTCGTCGTACAATTGTTCGGAGGTCTTTTCGATGAAATCGCCTTTATCGTAAAGTTTTTTAAAGAATTCCGATGCGGTTTGATGATGAATGGGGCGCGAAGTGCGCGAATACACATCGAATGAAATACCAAATTCTTTGAATGATTTTTCGATGATGTTGTGATATTTATCTACAATATCCTGAGGCGAAACGCCTTCCTGTTTAGCTTTTATGGTGATGGGAACTCCATGTTCGTCGGAGCCACCTATAAATAAAACCTCTTCTCCTTTCAGGCGGAGGAAGCGGACAAATATATCAGCCGGAACATACACTCCTGCCAAATGACCAATATGTACGGGTCCGTTAGCATAAGGTAATGCGGAAGTTACGGTATATCTTGCAGGTTTTCGATTGTTTACATCCATTGTTTTAAAAAATTTAGGCTGCAAAGATAGAGAAAAAGTGCCTAAAGTACTTCGAGTTTGGAGTACTTAGATTTAGGGTTGCTAATTTAAAGGTGTTTGTATTAAATTAATAGTCAAATGCAATTAATAAATAATCGTTTTTCATTATTGATAAAAAATTTTAAGATCCTTTTCGATACTATCTTTTATTATTTTATTCTTTAAGGTACCTACAGTTAGCATGTTGACTTTAATACCAAGTTTTTCTGATATTAATCTTTCAACATGAACTAATTGTAAAAGGGAAAGCGTTGATTTGAATTTTACCAAAATATCAATATCACTTATTCCATGGTTTTCTTTTCGAGCATAAGAACTAAATATGCCAATCATTTCAGGATAATATTCTTGCAACTCATTAATAATAATATATTTGATATCTGTGTTCATAAACATGGTTCTACAAAAGTAGAAATTATTTTATATTCTGACATTTATTTTCAGGATTAAAATTTACTTTGAAAAAGGGCTTAAAGTAATTGAGTTTGGAGTACTTAAAGTTTAGGCCATTGGGGTGAAAAGAATTGAACTGAATTTGGCAGATGAATTGAGATGAAAAGATTTAATGATTTTAATAGAAAAATGATGAAATTATGAATTAAGTTGTATATTTGCAGCCGAATAGAAGTAATTGCTGAGGGGACGGAAGTCCCCTTAGTCTTTATATTAAACACATGCTAAACAAAACAATAATAGAAAACCTGATTAATGAACACCTTAGCGGTAGCGATAAGTTTTTGGTTGAATGTAACTTAAAACCTTCCAATCTTATTATGGTATTTATTGATAGTGATTCGAAAATACTGATAGACGACTGCATCCAATTGAGCCGATATGTCGAACATAAGCTAAATCGCGATGATGAGGACTTCGAACTTAATGTGTCGTCAGCAGGATTAGACCAGCCTTTCAAACTCATACGTCAATATAAAAAGAACATTGGCAAAGCAGTGGACGTGAAATTGAAAACAGGGCTAAAACATACGGGAATTCTTCTGAATGCCAACGAAAATCAGATCGAACTTCAAGCTTTTCCTGAAAAAAAGAAAAGTAAAACTCCTCTGCATAACCTCATCATTCCCTTTGAAGAAATAAACGAAACCAAGATTAAAATAATTTTTACAAGCAGCGAATAATTAAAAATAAACGATGGATAATATAAATTTAGTTGAGCCTTTTTCCGAGTTTAAGGAATATAAAAACATTGATAGAGAAACGATGATGAAAATTCTCGAGGATGTTTTCAGGCACATGATTATTAAAAAATATGGAACCGATGAGAATTTCGACATCACGGTGAACATCGACAAGGGAGACCTTGAAATTTGGCGATATCGCGAAATAGTGGAAGACGGAGCCGTTGAAGACGAAAATCTACAGATTGCTTATACTGATGCTATCAAAATTGAACCTGACTTTGAAATTGGAGAAGAAGTAAACGAACAACTTTTCTTAAAAGATTTCGGAAGAAGAGAAATATTATCGATTCGTCAGATTCTTATTTCAAAAGTTAGTGATTTCGAAAAGGGACTTATCCATACCAAATACAGCAAAAAAGTTGGCGAAAATATCATTGGCGAAGTGTATCAGGTTTGGAAAAAAGAAATTTTGGTGTTGGACGATGAAAACATCGAACTCATATTGCCCAAAACCGAACAAATACCAAGCGATTTTTTCCGTAAAGGCGATACCGTTAGAGCAGTTGTTACTAAAGTGGAAATGCGCAACGGTACACCTCAAATTATTATTTCGCGAACCTCACCCACTTTCCTCGAACGTCTGTTCGAAGCAGAGGTTCCAGAAGTGTTTGATGGATTGATTATCGTAAAAAACATTGTCCGCGTTCCAGGCGAAAGAGCAAAGATAGCTGTTGAATCTTATGACGACCGCATCGACCCTGTTGGAGCTTGCGTAGGGGTGAAGGGCTCGCGTATTCACGGAATAGTGCGTGAACTTAGAAACGAAAATATTGATGTGATTAATTATACAACCAATCCATCACTTTATATCACCCGCTCGCTGAGTCCTGCGAAAATCATCTCTATTAAAATTGATGAAGAAACCAAAAGAGCTGAAGTTTTTATGAAACCCGATCAGGTTTCGCTGGCTATTGGAAAGGGTGGATATAATATAAAACTGGCTGCTAAACTTACAGGCTACGAAATCGACGTTTTCCGTGAAAGCGAAATTGACGAAGAAGATGTTGATTTGAACGAATTCAGTGACGAAATCGATCAATGGATAATTGATATTCTGAAAGGAATTGGATGCGATACCGCCAAAAGTGTTCTGGATCTGACTATTGAAGAATTAGTAAAACGTACAGATTTAGAAGAAGAAACCATAAAGGAAATCATTCGTATTTTGAAGTCAGAATTTGAATAATTTTAGGCGCTCAAACAAATAAACAATATCATCAACAAAACCGTCAATATGTCAGAAGACAAGAGCAAACGACTTGGTCAAATCGCAAGAGAATTCAATATCGGAATTAATACGATAGTTGAATTTCTTGCTAAAAAAGGGCATAAAGTTGATCCAAGCCCTAACACAAAGATTTCTTCGGAACCCTATGCGTTGATTGCAAAGGAATATCAGTCAGAAAAAACCGTAAAAGAATCAGCGGGTAAACTGCTTATTGATGCCCCTCACGAAACCATTTCGATTTCTGACAAGCAGCATGAGGAGCCAAAAGAAGTCAAAATAGAGCCCGAACAACACGAACTCAGTATCAAAAGTACGGTTATTGAAAAAGAACATAAACCTGCTCCTCAGATTGAAAAAATCGAAATCGAAAAACCCCTTGGACCGAAAGTGCTTGGAAAAATAGACCTCACTCCAAAAGCTCCATCCAAGCCTCCGGTTGAAGTTGTTGCTCCTCCTCCTGTTGTTGAAGTTGTTGAACCAATTGCCAAAATTGAACTTCCGTCTCCAATTGAAGAAAAACCTTTGATTGAAGAGATCATAGATTTTGAAAATACAAATGAATATTTAACTCAAATTGATCAGATAAAAATTGATCAGCCCAATATTATTGGGAAAATGGATTTATCGTCTTTGAATCAGAAAACCAAACCTGCCAAGAAGTCGAAAGATGAAATTCAAACTGAGAAAAACGAAAAGAAAATAAAAGAAGCGGCTGAAAAAGCTAAACCTAAATCAAAGAAAGCAACTGAAATTCCTGTTCCTGATGATATTGTTATTCCTGAAGATATTGCTGAGGAAATAATTGAAGAACTTATTGATGAGGCACCTATTGAGGCAATTATTGCGGAGCCATTTAATTTTCTTAAAACCAAATTCAACAAGTTGGATGGTCCTAAGATTTTAGGAAGAATGGATTTGCCTATTCCTAAAGATCCTAATAGAAAACCTGATCCAAATTCAGCTGAAGAAAAAAATAAAGCAAAAAAGAAAAAACGCAAACGTATTCCTTCAGATACTCCAATTCCTGTTAAAAGCACACCGCCACCGGTTAAACCGGCTCCGAATGTTAAGCCTAAAACCGATGATAAAAAAGCAAAGTTTGTTAAAAAGGATAAAACCGAGTATACTACTGATGAAATCGATAAGCAAATAAAAGAAACACTTGCCCGCTTAAGTCCATCAGGAAAATCAAAAGCTTCTAAATATCGCAGGATTAAACGCGATATGGTTAGCCAACATCATCAGGATGATTTAGACCAATTGGAACAAGACAAATCTACCTTAAAGGTTACGGAGTTTCTTACGGCTAATGAATTGGCTACTCTTATGAATGTTCAGGTGAATCAGATTATTTCAACTTGTTTGAGTCTGGGACTTTTTGTGTCGATCAATCAAAGGTTGGATGCTGAAACCATTGCCTTGCTTACTGAAGAATATGGCTATAAGGTTCAATTTGTAACTGCCGATTCACAAGAAGATGAAGCTGAAGAAGCTGATGATCCAAAAGATCTTTTACCTAGGGCTCCAATTGTAACCGTTATGGGACATGTGGATCATGGTAAAACATCCTTGCTCGATTATATTCGCAAAACCAACGTAATTGCCGGAGAAGCTGGAGGTATTACACAGCACATTGGTGCCTACGAAGTGACCCTGCCAAATGGTAAACAAATCACATTTCTCGATACTCCCGGTCATGAAGCTTTCACGGCTATGCGTGCCAGAGGTGCGAAAATTACTGACGTTGTAATTATTATGGTGGCTGCCGACGATTCGATCATGCCCCAAACCATCGAGGCTATTAATCACGCCCAGGCTGCAGGGGTTCCTATGGTTTTTGCTATAAATAAAATTGATAAAGAAAATGCCAACATTGAAAAAATAAAAGAAGGATTATCGCACTTAAACATCTTGGTTGAAGATTGGGGTGGCAAGTATCAAAGTCAGGAAATTTCGGCTAAGAAAGGGCTGAATATTGAGTTATTGTTAGAGAAAGTTCTGCTGGAAGCCGAATTATTAGAAGTTAAAGCAAATCCTGATCGTTTAGCTGTGGGAACCGTAATTGAATCCTCACTCGATAAAGGCAGGGGTTATGTGGTGAAATTATTAGTTCAAAACGGAACCCTTAAAATGGGTGATATGGTGTTGGCCGGTTCGTGCTATGGTAAAGTGAAAGCCATGTATAACGAGCGTAACCAATCCATTAAATCTGCCGGACCTTCTACTCCTTTATTACTATTAGGCTTAAACGATGCCCCCCAGGCAGGCGATACTTTTAAGGTAATGAGAGATGAACAGCAGGTGAAATCTCTTGCCAACAAACGTCAGCAACTCATTCGCGAACAAGGTTTACGCACACAAAAACATATTACGCTGGATGAAATTGGTCGTCGTATCGCGATAGGTGATTTTAAAGAACTGAACATTATTGTTAAAGGTGACGTGGATGGTTCAATTGAAGCCCTTTCCGATTCGTTGCTCAAACTAACTTCGCCCGAAGTTCAGGTGAATGTGATTCATAAATCAGTTGGACAGGTGACCGAATCGGATGTATTGCTTGCATCTGCTTCCAATGCTATTATCGTTGGATTCCAGGTTCGTCCTTCACCCAGCGCACGAAAACTTGCCGAGCAGGAACAAATCGATATCCGTTTATATTCCATTATTTACAATGCCATCAATGAGATTAAACTCGCTATTGAAGGTATGTTGTCGCCCGATATTGAAGAAAAAATATTGTGTAATATCGAAGTGCGCGAAGTGTTCCGAATTACAAAAGTGGGTGCCATTGCCGGATGTATGGTATTGGATGGAAAAATCACACGTAACACCCGAATCAGACTTATCCGTGATGGTATTGTAATTTATACCGGTAAACTTGGCTCGCTCAAACGATTCAAAGATGATGCAAAAGAAGTGAGTGTTGGAATGGAATGTGGTTTGAATATTGAGAGCTTCAACGACATCAAAATCGGTGATATTATTGAAGGCTACGAACAAATTGAAACTCGTAGGAAGCTCTAATAGACTTTTAGTTGTTTAGACATTTAGGCTTTTAGTAAAAAGACCCAAGTCCCAAATTTCAAGCCCAAAGCCCCAAGAGGCTGAAGCAAACCTACCAGGTTTTAAAAACCTGTTAGGTTTTTTTTAGACCAATTTTCTTTTTTGATTAGCGATGCTGGACTACAAACTTTCACCTAACGCCTATTGTATCTTATTTGCAACAACACTCCAGGCTCCTTTTCCGCGGCGGTTTACGGCTCGAACCCTATAGAAATAGCGAACTCCCGCTTCAATTTCGTCATCAATAAAACTTATTCTAGTAGTAGATTTGAATAACTTAAATTCGGGTATATGATTCAAATCTTTTGGGTCGTCCGACTCTCCTTTTTCCCATTCATAATGCTCGGCCAGGGGGTCGAACTGGGTTGAAATCTTAAACCCTTTTCCATCGACATCATCTTCAATAACTGCTGTCAACTTTTTGTCGGGCACTGCTTTTTTCTCTTTGGCTTTGCGCAGTTTTATTCCGTACGATTGCAATTGCTCAGGTTCTGGATTGTGAAACCCAATGGCCTTACTTTTAATGCCATCGGCAATAGGGGTCAAGCTCTTTTCGATTTCTCTGGCTTCTTTCTTTTTTTTATTTAGCTCATTCTCTTTTTGCGTAATTTCTTGCTGAATGCTGTCGAGCTGATGAATATTTGCCTGAATAGTGATGGGGCTTTCAGCTTGCCCAGCCCATTTAGCGGGATGCGTACTTACACCATTCAGAAGCTGGACGAAACGATTTCTAAGTTTACTTATATAGTCAAGCATAATTTTTATTTATTGATTTTTAGATGATTTCATCTTGTTAGACTAATTTTTTATTCCAATTTGTTCTCCTAAAACAGCGACAAAGATAATGAATATATTTGAATAAATAAAATAATATTCAGATATGATTAAATCATATTCAGAATATATAAAATGTATATGGGTATAAATATAATATTATTCAGGATCAATTAAATATATATCGTAATTGATATAATAATATTCCATATATATTAAATGTATTTCAGAACATATTTAATGAATTCAAGAATATATTAAAAGAATTCCGAAAGTATAATAATAAATACCGGTATTTTAATTTGAAATAATTAGGTCTTCAAGAGCTTATTCTTTTTCTAAAAAAAATGTTTTTTTTCAACCAAATTGAAGATTTCATACCTTCTATCCCCAATGACTGTTCTATAAGCGACAGAAAATACATTTTCATACACGAAATTTGATTCGATACTCAAAAAATTGTCTTTTCAATTCTTTCGCGAAAAACAAATGAGCTGTTAATTTCAATACAATTGAAACCAACTGTTTATATTTAAAAGTTCGAGAATTTCGTCTTACATTAAAGCCATAAAAATGTTTTTAATGAATCTGTGAAATGCTCGCACAGAAAATATTTTCGCGAAATACTTTGAGGTAATAAAAATCATTATAAATTTGTCAACGATGGAAATGTTTCCAAAATAAACCAAATTGCCTGTGAAAAAAAACGACCTTGTTTTTATTTTAATATTAATAGTGCTGCTATTGCCCTTTTTTATGAGTGTCGATGTGTACAATTTCTATTGCCAATTCAATAAAGAACACGGACTTATTACAGGTTTTATCAAGTTTGCCATATTGTCGACCCTTGGCGAATCGATTGGATTAAGAATTAAAAAAGGGGTGTATAATGAACCCGGTTTTGGCTTGTTGCCCAAAGCCATTGTGTGGGGATTTTTAGGAATTTCGATTGTGGCGGCCTTTTCGATTTTCAAAAACGGAACCCCTGCCTTTCTCGAATATCTTGGCTTCAAGGATGCTAAATTATCGCTGAAAGGCGATTTTTCATCCATCAAACTTTTAACCGCATTTAGCATCAGCGTAGCAATGAATGTGGTTTTTGCGCCGGTTATGATGACATTTCATAAAATTACGGATACGCACATCCACCGTTGGGGCGGCTCAATCAAATCACTTACAAAGCCTATCAGATTTGGAGAGATCTTAAAAGGAATTGATTGGAAAGTGCAATGGGGCTTTGTTTTTGCCAGAACCATCCCCTTGTTTTGGATTCCTGCCCACACCATCACCTTCCTTCTGCCCGACGAATTCCAGATATTATTTGCAGCTCTGTTGAGTGTTTTCCTGGGCATACTGCTTTCCATTGCTGCACTAAAAGCTGAAAAAAATAAAACTACAATATAAAACTTATAATCATATGATTGACACCCCCATCCCACAGGATATTGTTAAAGAAAAGATTGCCGAAAGCAAATTACCTGCCGTTGGAAAAGCCTCAATTAGAGAAACAAAACGTCTGATTGATCAGATTGAGCAAGCAAGCGGACAAAAATTCATACGCATGGAAATGGGCGTGCCCGGCGTGCCTGCTTCTCAAATTGGAATTCAGGCTCAAATTGAAGCTTTAGAAAATGGAGTTGCTTCCATTTATCCCGACATTGATGGCGTCCCCATGTTGAAAGACGAAATATCGCGTTTTGTAAAACTTTTCCTGGATGTCGATGTGCCGGCCTATAATTGCATACCTACAGTGGGTTCGATGCAAGGCGGCTTTGCTTGCTTTATGACGGTGAATCGTATTCATAAGGAAAAAAACACCACTCTTTTCCTCGACCCGGGTTTCCCTGTGCACAAACAACAGTGCAGGGTGTTGGGAATTCCTTTCGAGAGTTTTGATGTATATAATTATCGTGGCGATAAACTTCGCGATAAGCTGGAATCATATCTTCAAAAAGGAAACATTTCGTCCTTATTATATTCCAACCCCAATAATCCATCATGGATTTGTTTTACCGATAAAGAACTTCATATTATTGCCGATTTGGCAAATAAATATAATGTAGTGGTGATGGAAGATCTTGCCTATTTCTGTATGGATTTCAGAAAAGATTATTCGCAGCCGGGTATTCCCCCATTTCAGCCAACTATTGCAAAATATACCGATAACTATATTTTATTTATTTCGAGTTCAAAAGCATTTAGCTATGCCGGCGAACGAATTGGGATGATGGTGATTTCAGATAAATTATTCAACACCTCTTCCCCCGATTTATTGAAATACTATTCATCCGATTTGTTTGGAAAAGCTATGATTTTCGGAACCGTATATTCGCTAAGTTCAGGCACATCCCATTCGGCACAGTATGCCCTGGCTGCCATGCTTAAAGCTGCTAATGATGGAAGTTTCAATTTTGTTGAAAACGTGAAAGAATATGGCGAAAAAGCCAGCATTATGAAAAAAATATTTGTGGAAAATGGATTTGAAATAGTCTATGATAAAGATGAAGATCTTGAGCTTGCCGACGGATTTTACTTCACAATTTCATATCCAGGTTTCACCGGCGAACAATTGATTGAAGAGTTTTTATATTATGGAATCAGCGCCATATCGCTTGCCATCACAGGAAGCGAACGCCTGGAGGGACTAAGAGCTTGTGTTTCATTGGTAAACAGAGGGCAATTTCCTGCACTCGAATACAGGCTTCGCAAATTTCATGAAAATCACCCAACGAAATAATAATTTTAATAAAAAAAACAGATAGATTCGATTTAAATTGTTTCCTTTGTAGCACGACAAAAACATATAAGAATCTAAATAAAACATATAACAATGGCTAAAGTAAAAGGAACACTGGTTATTGATATTGAAAGATGTAAAGGATGTGAAGTATGCATAGGAGCATGCCCAACCTCAGTACTTTCGATGTCGAAATTAGTAAACAAAAAAGGATATCGGTATGCCGTAGAAGTAACTGAAGGTTGTACGGGTTGTGTCAATTGTGCAATCGTTTGCCCTGATGGCGCCATATCGGTTTATAGACAAAAAATCAGCGAATAATCATAAAATATTTCCAGCGATGAAAGAACTTAAATTAATGAAAGGAAATGAAGCAGTAGCAGAAGCCGCCATAAGAGCAGGCGCAGATGCCTATTTCGGATATCCTATCACACCTCAGTCAGAAATTCTCGAATATCTCATGGCCGAAAAGCCTTGGGAACGAACTGGTATGGTTGTCCTGCAAGCAGAAAGTGAAGTAGCTGCCATCAACATGGTGTATGCTGCTGCTGCTTGTGGAAAACGTACGATCACCTCATCATCAAGCCCGGGCATCAGCCTTAAAATGGAGGGCATCTCTTATATTGCAGGGGCTCAACTTCCTTGTGTAATTGTAAATGTAGTTCGTGGTGGTCCCGGATTGGGCACTATTCAACCTTCACAATCTGATTATTTCCAGGCTACCAAAGGGGGCGGACATGGCGATTATAGAATGCTTGTTTTGGCTCCGGCTTCAGTTCAGGAGATGTGCGATTTTATCCCTCTTGGTTTTGACCTTGCCTTCAAATATCGTAACCCTATTATGATTTTGTCCGATGGTGTTATTGGTCAGATGATGGAAAAAGTAGAACTTTTCGAACAACAACCCCGCTTCACAAATGAAGAAATTCTGAAGAATACCCCTTGGGCAACCACTGGCAGAACACCTGACAGAGAAAGAAACATCATTACTTCTTTAGATCTTGATCCATACAAACAAGAAAAACATGTTTGCGTTTTGCGCGACAAATATCTCAAGATGGAAGAAGAAGAGGTTCGCTACGAAGAAATCTCCACCGAAGATGCTGAATATTTATTGGTAGCTTTCGGTTCGAGTGCACGTATCTGTCAAAAAACAATTGATATGGCTCGTGCAAAAGGAATTAAAGTTGGTCTTTTCCGCCCGATTACACTTTTCCCTTTCCCAAGCAAACCTATTGCAAAGCTATCGAAACAAGTAAAAGGTATACTGGTTGTTGAAATGAACCTGGGTCAGATGGTTGAAGATGTTCGTCTGGCTGTTAACGGACAAAATAAAGTTGAATATTTCGGTAGGTTTGGCGGAATCATCCCCAGCCCTGATGAAGTTTTAACTGCACTTGAACAAAAAATTATTGGAGGATAGTAATATGGTAACAAGAGAAGAAATAATTAAAGAAGAAAATCTGGTTTATAAAAGAACCGATTTACTCACACCCAAAGCTCTAAGCTATTGCCCCGGATGCGGGCATGGAACGATTCACCGCCTCATTATGGAAGTGGTTGAAGAAATGGGAATACAAGCAGAAACAATTGGAATAGCACCTGTAGGTTGCTCTGTGTTAGCTTACGAATTTATGGAAATAGATATGCAACAAGCAGCCCATGGTCGTGCTCCCGCATTGGCAACTGGTGTGAAACGTTGTATGCCCGAAAAATATGTATTTACCTATCAGGGGGATGGCGACTTAGCTGCTATCGGAACCGCAGAAACCATTCATGCCTGCAACAGGGGAGAAAATATTGCGATTTTCTTCGTAAATAATGGAATCTATGGAATGACAGGTGGACAAATGGCCCCCACTACCCTTCCAGGTATGAAGGCCTCTACCTGCCCTTACGGAAGAGATGTGGCTATGATGGGAAATCCTTTGAAAATAACTGAATTGGTTGCCCAATTGCCCGGTGTACGCTATGTAACACGTCAGGCTGTTCATACACCTTCAGCCGTTCGCAAGGCTAAAAAAGCAATTCGCATTGCATTTGAAAATCAAAAACTCAACAAAGGACTTTCTTTTGTCGAATTCGTTTCAAATTGCAACTCAGGTTGGAAAATGACTCCGGTTCAATCAAATGTTTGGATGGAAGAAAATATGTTTCCTTTCTTTCCGCTTGGTGACATAAAAGTGCCTGTAGAATAAATTTAAGATTTTTAATACATAGAAATTATGACAGAAGAAATTATTATAGCAGGATTTGGAGGACAGGGAGTCCTTTCAATGGGAAAAATACTTGCCTATTCAGGTGTAATGCAAAATCAGGAAGTATCATGGATGCCATCTTATGGTCCTGAAATGCGTGGGGGAACCGCTAATGTTACTGTAATTATCAGCGATGAACGAATTAGTTCACCTATTGTTCATCAGTATGATACCGCCATTATTCTCAATCAACAATCGATGGATAAGTTTGAGAGTACGGTGAAACCGGGTGGTTTATTAATATACGATGGGAATGGTATTACACATCATCCCGAACGTAAAGATATTAATGTTTATCGTGTAGACGCCAATGACGAAGCTGCCAAATTAGGTATTTCAAAAGTATTTAATATGATTGTGTTGGGAGGTTATCTGAAACTTAAACCTATCATCTTACCTGAATTTATGCACAAAGGATTAGAAAAATCGCTTCCTAAACGTCATCATGGCATGATTCCGGAAAACGAAAAAGCTATTGAAACAGGTAAAAATATTATTTATCCGGTTCATACACTTTAAAGCTTAGAATATGAAAAACAAAAAACCCTTTCTTCATCAGAAAGGGTTTTTTATTTGGACTACGTTTCTATTACTTTAATCAGTAATCTATTTGTGAATAATCAGCTTCAGCGTTTTTTGATTATTTCCAGCTATGAGTTTAACGAAATATATTCCTGATGCTAAATTTTTAGTAGAAGCATTATAAATATGATTTCCAACACCCAATTCATTCCCTGGATTTAAGTCAATTATTTTCTGACCTAAAGAATTATAAATTGAAGCATCCACCTTAGCTGATTGATTCAGATTAAATGAAATTTGAACAGCATCATTAGCAGGATTGGGATAAACAATAAATTGATCTGTATTGGATAGGTCCTCTACACCGTTGATAATAATTGCCGGTGGGAACAGAATATAATCTATCCAGCCTTTATCTTCCCCTGCTGATTGAGAAACATCTTTGCTATAAGTCCATCTAAAAGTATGGTTTCCTGTAGTTACTGGATACATAACTCGTCCCCAACCTTGAGTACCTGACCACTCATCAATTTTCACATTATCAATATAAAATTGAAGGAAATCATAATTGGCTTCTGATGAAACCTTTTTATAAAACGAAATGCTATCATCTGCCAAAACATTCAAAGCAATTTGAATGGAAGTGGATTCATTATCATTAATGGAACCCGATTGTGCACAATAAACGCCTTCATAAGGCAAAGTATCGGTTATAGTCCAGAGGGAAGTACTTAGTTGAGTCCAGGCAAATTTTGTAAAACTAGCTGTTTCCCAATCTTCAGAAACAATACCTATCATAGTGTTGAAGGTTTTATTGTTTTGATATGGGGTAGATTCAACTGTATAATTTAATGGAAGGTAAGTGCCTAATGTTGCTGAACTGCTTGCTGTAACACTGAAAGTGGCATTCCCGCTGCCTCCTGTGGTAAGGTCTCCTATGGTGGAAGTTGAATTATTGATGGTTATTAAATTACTGGGAGTGGATAAACTTCCAATACAGTTGGGGGCTACACAATGACCATTATTATAATTTGAAATAGTAATTGTAGCTGTTTCACCCGGGTCGAGCCTGCCATTATGGTTTCCATTATCGCTAATCACCATATTTCCGGCAGCTAATAAAGGAGCATTCAATTTAACTGGAAAAGTTGAAGTCCATAAATTGCCTAAATTATCAATTACCTTCAATGTGAATACTACTGTATGCTGATCGGTAATCAGGTTTTTCACTTTAAAAGAAAAGGCATTTGGCTTGAGTAGTGTATCGTTTTGAAGAATTAGTCCCCAGGCATGAGTGCTATCAATTACTGTAACCATCGTATCTGCGGTATAAATTATTGCTGAAACTGCTGTATCATTAATTCCATAATTTTTTAAAGTAACATCAAGAGAAATCAGTTCATTAAAATCGGCAAGATGATTGTTGTTTCCGGTGGGGTCGTTTTGAATGTGTGATTTATATACTACATAAGGACCTGTTGGGGTTTGAATATTTACGGTTCCAATATGTGGTTGGCGGTTTTGCTTTGTGATTACCACATCCGCACTACCCGGAACAGTAAATGGACTAATGGTCAGATTACACATTCCCGTTGAATCGGCAAAATCGGCTCCATGTAAAACACCTCCCATCGAAACTGCAACATAGGCATAAGGTTCAGTATTTACAGCAAAAGTGGTGGCGGCAAGCGGAATAAAAGGAGCATAACTACAGCTTAATACGGGAGGAACTGAATAATATACCATCAAGGATGGATCACCCATCAAATGATACATTTCCCAATAGTAACTTGTCATGCTGGAAGAACTTTGAGTTACTGCTAAATTACCAGCATGCACCATTTGACCTTGGGTTACATACCAATTTGCATAAGCTTCACCATGCGAATGGAAGGTCCTGTCGTAAGAACCTAAGTTGGTGGCAGAGTAAGGTGGAGGTGGAGTGCCGGAAATTGCCTTTGATCCAACCCCCCAAAAATAATCTTCATCCCAATATGAAAGATCGGAAGCTCCAATGTAGCCTATCGCTCCTTTATTGGATGCCCTCAACAATGCTTCGCCAAAACATACTGTTTCATCAAATTTATTGGTTTGGCAACAATTGCCTACCATCAGAGGGTACTTATGGCTATTTGTAAGGTTATTTACATCAGAAACGGAAAAACCTGGATTAGCCCAACCATCAGTCGAACCATGTGCAGTATAATTTGCATATCCACAACCATTGTTTACATCCTGAATAACCTGAGTTGCGGCAGTTTCGGAAGCGGGATATAAATAGGTGTGCGAAGTAAGTCCAAAAGTTGAATTAAAATAATTCTGTGTGCCATAATTAATCTGACCATTGCCATAAGTAGGAGCATTTCCTGCATCCACTCCAGCTATCATCACCACCTGATTCAAGAAAGTAGGGTCGGGCATCAGATATTGTTCATATTCCAGCGTCTTATTGATTTGAGGAAGCAGTTGATCTACATTCTCGGCAGAGAATCGACCATAATACACTTCTGGCAAGAAATCGCCCGTATATTCGCAATAGTAAAGATCAGTTGGATGCGTGCCCGTGGAGCCAGCAAAAGAAGGAACCTGAGCCACATCGCCAACAAACAACACGAATGATGGAGCAGGATCAGAAGGGGTAGCTGCATTATACAGCCCTTGAAGATATGCCTTAATTGAAGTTGTGGTTGTGCCAACCAGCGGATTGTTGGTGTAGGCTTCAATCACATTGAAACCTTTTTTGGTTTTCCATTGAATAAATGGTTGAAGTGTAGCCTGAAACATTGGGTCGGAAACAATTACATACTTAACCGTAGCTTTCGTAATCATATCTTTTTGCAACAAAGGTTTATAGTTAATCACCATCGATTGTACGCCACTGAAATAAGGCGAATTGTTTTTCTTTTTAAGCTCCACCGTTGCCCCTTCATCTGCACCCGTAAAGCTAATTTCAACTACCATATTGTGATAAACTATAATCGTATTTTTCACCGGATTATATTGAAATGGACAGATATTCAAACGGGCAAGGTTCAGTCCACGCATGATGCCTAATTTTTCTATTTTTACTAAGTCCGACTTCAAATAGGCATTGGTTTGGTATGCTTGAGCATTTTTTACTAATTCTACCACACCAGTATAACTTTTTGCAACAGGAAGCTGAGCAGGAAACAACTGATTTACGATGCCATAATCAGAAAGTCTGATTTCTTCGGTTGTATAGGATTTTATTTTATAACTAATCGTTGCGCCCAGTGGCACTTCTATCAACGATTTATTCACAGGTAAAAGGGGCATGCCCACTTTTTCTGAACTTGCATATCCTTCAACTGAAAGACGGACAAAGCAGCCTTTTGAGCTATTTACAAAGCTGTAATCTAAGGTGTTCAGCGAGTTTTTAACGATCAGCTTCGCATAGCTGTTCTCCAACACCAGCAATTCTTGTTTTGCCGATTTACTTAAATGGATATCACCTGCATAAGAAACAGCAAGGCTTGCAAATAAAAAGAAAGAAACAATAGATACAATAAATATTTTTTTCATGATGATTGGTTTTAGCAATACAAAGGTAAAAATAATATTTGGGTTTGCTGATTTTTTTTTCGTATTGATATTTCTTATCAATAAATTGAAAGTCGAGCAGCCTAAAGTTTCATCTATTAAAATTCAATTTTGATTGAATAAACATCAATTTGTTTTTAGATTTGCCATGCAATTTGTTGAGAAAAGTGGAACAAGATGTTGACTTTATAAAAGCTAAGGCTGGATAATAAAACCACACAAACCTATTTTTACATTTCTCAAAAGATCATTCATTTGTTTTGCTTTTACGAATTATTCAATGTTCAAATCCGATTTACGAAATAGGTTTATGTGCTTCACCTAATTTCACATATTCTGATTAGGGAAGTTAAACTTGATTTTTAAATGATTCTTATCGTAATTTTGCAATGATAACCGATTATCAATGTTTTATTGCTTATCAATGTTTCTATTCAAAAATCAAATTCACCTAATCTTTATTGACATAATTTTCTCTGACTACCAATGGGTTTATTATATCATCTTATTTTCAAGTTTGTTTTTAAGATTTCCGTTAGGTGTAATCTTTTATAACAGAGAAAATAGTATCAAAAAATCTTTATTTAGGTACTCAAGATTGGAACAAATCTTAATTATGTTCTATAGGTATAAACCTAAGAAAACTCAAAACAAGTTACTTGCATCAATTTTAAATACACTTTTAGTTCTGTTTCTTCTTACATTTTTTGGTTCAATAATAGTCGCTTTTATTGTTAGTTTAAAAAGTTAATAGCCTGATAATTTTGACTTCATAATAATAGAACCAATAGACAATGATTAATAATGCTATTAAGTTTACAGTTGAATATATTTATTCTTAATCAGTTATGACATAAATATTCATTTTAACCTCTTTTGATTTTTTTGTTATTTATCAATCTTCTGTAAAGCACTAATTCATTATTTGAGCTTTTTCAATTAAAAATATTCTTACTCTTTTATATGATATTAATTTTATTCTTAAATTTGTAGGGTGAAAATTAAACACGGTTTTTCGTTGTTTATAATCATAAATCACACCCTGCAATAATGAATGATGTGGTTTGAAAGAATGTTCTTTAAAATATTGAATTTGATGGTTAAGCATGAA
>JBAWXL010000046.1:0-21623 GCA_037144095.1 Bacteroidota bacterium | reverse complement strand
CGGCACCGATATTAAAGGGAAAAAAGTACTTACTTTTTCAAGTATATTAAATTAAAATGTTTTCCCATTAGCAGAGATTTTAAGAACGATAATGGAGATTAGTCAAAAAGAAATGGGCAAACCGGTTGAAATAGAATTTGCCGTTGATTTTCATCGTCCGAAGGGAAGTCCTAAAATATTTAATGTGCTTCAGATCCGACCCATTGTGGATAATAAGGAAACCATAACTGAAAACATTGAACAGCTTGATGAATCGAAAACAATCATTTATTCCCGTTCGGCTTTGGGAAATGGAATTATTGAAGATATATTCGACATAGTGTATGTGGATCCAAAATCATTCAATCCTGCCAAAACACTCGAAATAGCCAATAGTATAGGCTTGCTCAATGATTATTTTTTGAAAGAAAAGAAAAACTACATCTTAATTGGTCCAGGGCGTTGGGGTTCAAGCGATCCCTTCTTAGGTGTCCCTGTTAAATGGCCTCAAATTTCTGCTGCACGGGTAATAATCGAATCAGGTTTAGACAATTTCAGGATTGACCCAAGTCAGGGAACACATTTTTTTCAAAATCTAACTTCGTTCAAAGTGGGATATTTCACCATAAATCCGTTTATAAAAGATGGATATTACGACATTGATTTTCTATCTTCCCAAAAACCGGTTTTTCAGGATGATATTATACGTCATCTCGCTTTCGAAAAACCTTTGGTGGTGAAGATTGATGGAAAGAAAAGCATAGGCGTAGTTTTGAAGCCTTTAGAATGACAATTTACACAATTGATGTTTACTAATTCTTATTTTTAATGAATAAAACATGTCAAAACATCTAAGTGAAACACGTAATTTTCAAATTATTTTTCGTAAGAGGAATACGTATTAAAAATTATGATACTTTTGCGACAAATTTCATTCCAATATAACTGGAAATAAAAAAGAATAATACTATTGTGGATGAAATAATTAACTGTACTTTTTTACTGAAAATTTAATTGTAATTGACATATTAATCATTAAAATCACTTAAAATGAACACTGAAAGAATCATGAGTCAGCTTGAAAAAAAGCATCCGGGCGAACTGGAATACTTGCAAGCTGTTAGAGAAGTTCTTGAATCAATTGAGGATATCTATAATCAAAATCCTCAGTTCGAAGCCGCAAACATTGTTGAACGCATTATCGAACCTGATAGAATTTTAACTTTTAAAATTCCCTGGGTTGATGATAATGGAAAAGTTAATGTAAATCTTGGTTATAGAGTTCAATTTAACCAGGCAATTGGACCTTACAAAGGGGGATTACGTTTCCACCCAAGTGTGAACCTAAGTATCCTAAAGTTCTTAGGATTTGAGCAAATTTTCAAAAACAGCCTTACCACTTTGCCTATGGGTGGAGCAAAAGGTGGTTCAGATTTCGATCCTAAAGGAAAATCTAACAATGAAGTTATGCGTTTTTGCCAATCCTTTATGTTAGAACTATGGAAAATCATTGGCCCTGAAACCGATGTTCCTGCCGGTGATATCGGTGTTGGTGGACGTGAAATCGGTTTCTTATTTGGAATGTATAAAAGACTTACCCAAACCCATGTTGGCGTTTTAACCGGAAAAGGAACCAATTGGGGTGGAAGTTTAGTTCGTCCTGAAGCAACCGGTTTTGGAAATGTATACTTTGCAAAAGAAATGCTTAATACCAAGAACTTAGACTTCAACGGAAAAATAGTTGCCGTTTCAGGATTTGGAAATGTTGCATGGGGTGCTATCATTAAAGTGAACCAATTAGGCGGAAAAGTAGTTACTATTTCCGGTCCTGACGGTTACATTTATGATCCTGATGGAATTTCAGGTGAAAAGATTGATTATTTATTAGAACTCAGAGCATCAAATCAGGATATTGTTAAACCATACTCTTACAAATTTACCAATGCACAATTCTTCGAAGGAAAGCGTCCCTGGGAAGTGAAATGTGATGTTGCACTGCCTTGTGCTACACAAAATGAACTTGATAAACAGGATGCATTAAACCTTATGAAGAATGGTTGTATCTGCGTTTCCGAAGGAGCAAATATGCCATCTACTCCAGAAGCTATTGAAATCTTCCTCGAACACAAAATTCTTTTTGCACCCGGAAAAGCTGCCAATGCAGGTGGTGTTGCCACATCAGGACTTGAAATGTCTCAAAATTCTATGAAACTCACATGGAGTGCCGAAGAAGTTGATTCAAAGCTCCATGAAATCATGCGCAACATACATCAAGCCTGTGTTAAATACGGAAAAGATTCAGAAGGTACAGTAAACTATGTTAAAGGTGCCAATATTGCCGGTTTCCTCAAAGTTGCCAACGCAATGTTAGATCAAGGAGTTCTGTAGCGATTACAGAAACTAATTCCTAAAAAAAGACCGCTTTGTTGAGCGGTATTTTTTAATATATAGCGTTTAGAAATTAAACAGGCTTGCTTAAAAGCAGACGGAAGGGAGATTATTTACCGCAAATATGCGGTGATTAATTCATTTATTCACCGCAAGGGGGTTGTATTTTTGTTCTTATTTATATGTATAATTGCAAATGCCCCAAAACGGCTCAGTCTACAAATGTTTCTCTGATGATTCCTTTAAGTTTGAATATTTCTTTGTCAGATAATTTGTCCATGACTTTAACAATTCTTTGCTTGTCAATTGTTCTGATTTGATCAAGGACAACCCAGCCCTCTTTATTATTATCTTTTACTTCAAGTCGTGTCGGATATTTCTTTGATTGGCTTGTCATAGGAGCGATTACCAGGGTTTGCAAATACTTATTCATTTCATCCGGTGAAATGATAACACAGGGGCGTGTTTTTTTGATTTCACTTCCAATAGTTGGGTCAAGGTTGACCAATACAATTGAATATTGATTTAAGTCCATTCTTCAAAACTTTCGTCATTGAAAATGTCTGACATTAATGCTTTGTCATCACCATTTTCATGCATATTTTTAAATGCTTTTTCCCAACCTTTTCTGGGCGATTTTGTTGGTCTGATAATAATATAACCTTTTTCGAGTATCAATTCAACAGTGTCTTGTATATCATACTTATCCAGCAAGGTTTTACTGAGTCTTATTCCTTTGGAGTTGCCAATAGGGATTACTGAAATGTTCATAATGATGTTTTATTTGTAATTACAAAGTAAATACAAATATTTGAATTCTCCAAAATATTTTTGATTTATTTTTGGTAGAAAGTTCCTTCTATTTTCAATCCCCCCAATCATCCCACAAAGATAAATCATTATCAGTGACTCTGGATTTTTGTCCACTGTTTTGGTAATCCAACTTTGCGCAACATTTCGTTTGCTTTTTCCAATTTATCAGGGAACAAAACAATATCGTCATATTTATTTAATGACTCATCTATAGCTACAATTGGAACTTTACGTTTTTTTAATTCAGTTGTGATTTTCATTGTGCAAATTTCATGGTTTTATATTTAGATAATCACCTAACAAAGATAAACCATTTTCCTCATATCCAAATCATTTAAAGTTTGAAAAAATCAAAGAAGCAAATGATGAGAAAATAATAAAGGCTTTCATTATGGTTTCTTGTTTATGGGGATGATTGTGAATTGACTGGTGTTTTATATCGGCATTTCAAATGCTATTGAATATGTACGGCTCTCATTTCATTTCTTGTAATATTTTTGAAAATGTTTCTCTAAATTTAACTGTCATATCTACGAGCCATTCTAATGCTTGATCAACTTTTTTGATATCACTAAAATCTGTAGAGTGATATAGAACAATTACTTTGTCCCTGTTATCAGGATTTGGATTCCATATAATTTTTTGACCAATTAAATTCTCTATTTCTTCTTTTCTGTTTTCCAAATAGGGAAGAAATTTATCAGCAACCTTATTTGTTATGTAAATACGTGCACCAACTGTATTATCATCAGTATTACAGGTATTTGAAATATGAATTCCAGATTTGCCAAGTGTAACATCAAACCAATACTGAGGTCTAGGTGTCTGAAGTGATGGAATCTTTTTTGATTTAGCGAGTTTATCTCTGAACTTAATCCAAAAATCATATTGAAATTTTCTCTTGTCAGAAAGATCTTCTGTTCCCTTTGTCATTGCTGCTTGTCTGACAGCCTGATTAGGTCTACTTATAACATTAAATCGAACGGCTGCTCTACTGTCGTCTATTTGCCACAACTCAACTTGGACACCATAGAAAGAAATCTCATCTAATGTATGATCATTTAACCAATCCATTGCTTTCTTATGTTCCTCAGTGAAATTTGTTGCGACCCAAATTACAGTTGATGCATCTAGAACCGAAGCATATGTAATCGCTTTGCCAAGATGGTCATGATTTGTCTTTTCAATCTGGTTTTCAATGACAACATACTCATCTGTCCCAGTATCTTTTGCTAAAATATCTGCAGAATAGGGACCCGCAGCAACTTCA
Organism: Bacteroidota bacterium; assembly: GCA_037144095.1. Classification (GTDB taxonomy): domain Bacteria; phylum Bacteroidota; class Bacteroidia; order Bacteroidales; family CAIXTV01; genus CAIXTV01. The sequence continues at coordinate 17,173 of JBAWXL010000046.1, read as the reverse complement.
ATGTTTTCAACTTCCAATTCAATCCCTAGAGCTTTATTTAACTCTCCAATGTTTTTAGCTAACCAAGGAGTAAAGTCTCTTGCCTCATTAGTCCATTTCAGTCGAGCTGCTACTGTCTTTAAAATTCCTAGTTCCATATTGTCTGTTTAAATTTGTCTTTTTTAAGATGCACTATAACAATTGCTTTCCCATAATGGCAGTTAATTTCGTTTTATTAGTGTTGGTGTTATACTTTTAATAAATCAAAACTCTCAAGTGGTTTATGTTTATTTCGGGTTAATTTTTATCTTTGTTAAGAGTTTAGGATTTTTGCTTTTGCATTATTATACTCTTCTTCAGTTAAAATACCTTTCTGTTTCAATTCGTGTAATTTCTCAATTTCCGATGATATGTCTGTTTTATTATTATTCTGTTGTCCCTCTATAATTGCATTTGCTAATTCAGATGCTTGTTTCTTAATATTATTAGTCTTATATTCTTCTTGTAGATGAGTTATAGTATCTTTGAGTTTTTTGGGGTCTTCAACAAAAGTATATGTTGTTGAACCGACTTCTGCCGCTGTTTGAATTTGAACGTTCCCGTACCCAAAAGCGTCTCCCCAAAAAGATTGACTAAAAGAAACATTGTTGATTTTATCAAGTGGACTTTCTTTTGAATTACTTGAAAACACTCCAAATTCGTCAATAACTCTTAAATTTGTTACTATCCAAAGATTGTTTTTTCTTCCAACTACAAGATAGAAATAATTAGATATTGCAAGGATTGCTGCTAATATGCCCCACATTCCAATAATTGTTGCGAACTTTGCATAAATTCCAACTATTGTAACTATTACAGTTGCAATTAAGGGAACAACTAATACAATCCAATGTTTCCGTGTTTCAAGGATTATTTCTTCGTCTTTTTTTAATTCTGTTTTCATATTTGTGTTTTATTTATTTTATTGCTTAATCTGTTCGGCTTTCAGTTACCATATTCGTTTACTGCTATTATTAAATTACAAATTACATTTACTATTGCCATTATTTTCACTTTATTATCCATTTCAAAATTCAATTTCCTCAAGCAGCCAATCCACCTGCTCCATTCCCTTTAGCGTTATATGAGTCTATATTTTAAACCACCTCCTCATAAACCAAAAGAATCCTCAAAAATACAAATAATTCCAATCCAACATAATTTTTTTCAAAACTTAAGCTATGCGATTGCTAATTCGTTGTTATTTAGTCTTATAAAAAGCTAAAAACATTTGTCTGATGCATAAATCATATTTACCGATGTGTAAATTGTATTAACCAATGCAAAAATAGTATTTACCGATTGGTTAATCATATTTATCAATGCAAAAATAGTATTTACCGATTGGTTAATAATATTTACCAATGCAAAAATAGAACTAACCTATTGGTTAATCATATTTACCAATGCTAAAATAATATTTACCGATTGGTTAATCATATTAACCAATGCAAAAATAGTATTTACCGATTGGTTAATCATATTTACCAATGTAAAAATAGTATTTACCGATTGGTAAATACTATTTATGTTTGCTGCAATGGTTTTTGATTATAAATGAACATAAAATCAGTTTAATAGATTATAAATGATGCCTTTCTGATTTTATTAGATAGACAATGAAAAAAGTCGGCAATCCTCAAAAGCAAAATTCACTTATTTAATTAGCGCTTTTAAAGACTGCCGACTAAGGTTTGCCGACTTCTGCCAATTTAAAACCAGACCTTAATTAAGCAACTCTGATGCTGATGGTTTCGCTCCATTGACCTTCTTCGCCATCGTTCAACACAGGGCTGTGTTGAAAATGATACATGGTCAGTGAAGTGAGGTTTTTAACTATTTTCTTCTGACCACGGCTTGCTAAAAGTATAACCCAGGTGATGCCATCGGTGCTCATCCTCCAGTTATGCATTCCCTTTCCTTCAGCCCATAAATTAACCGATTTAGGTTCGGTGCCCTGTTCGGCAGAATTCTTACGCTTCTGACGAATAGGAATTTTTCTAACTCCAAAACCTGCTTCGGTGATGATGGCTTCGGCATTTTCGGGGTCGGCATCAGCCATTTCCTGAACATTGCCAGCTAAAATGTAAATACTGTTTTTCGATGAACCAAAGGCAGCATCTCTAACTGCTTTGCTCACCGTGGGTGGTTTTGCCTTATAAGCTGTTTGAGCTACGTTTAAGGCTGAATTATTCGAAAGCAAAGTGGCTAATTTAGGCGAAAGAGTTGCATAACGGGTATTGTTGTGCATACTGAGATAAATTCCTCCAGCCCAGGTTTCGTAGCTTTCAATTTTTCGCGGCATGTTGAGTTTTACAACGCAACGATAAAAGTATTCTAACATAATAATTGTGTTTAAATTGTTTTACATGTGAATTGAAATTTCGGCAAATTTAATATCAAGAATATTCGTTTCAGCCAAAAAATCCGTTAAGTGGACACTTTTGCTGTAAATTTTATTTTTTTTATGTCAAAAAGCACTCTTTTCTGAAGAAAACTCTTGACCTTTTTTCTAGAAACCGGCACTTCGCTTCTCACTTTATTCTTCATTCTCAGAACAAGGCAACGTCCCACGTACCAGAACTCATCAACAAAATTCATATTCACTATAAATAATTTATGTGATCGGAAAAAATTAGCCGGATCGAGTCGGTTTTGCATATATTTCATCTTGACTTTTACCTTCAAAATATAACCATTATTAAAGTAAATGCCAATCGATTTCAATTTTGGTAGGCTATAAATAAATATGATGTTTTCAGGATGGCCAATAGTTTTAATTATGAGTCCCGGAATATGAAAAGCACCATAAGAAGATGAACAATTTTCTTCATTCATATCGTTAAGATTAATTTAGCTTGTAAAATTATAAAAAAAAGGAAATTAATTTGGGATAGATATTAAAAAAACAGGCCACAGATTCGCAGATTATAAAGGCTTTTTATATCAGGAAATAAGGAACTTATTACATTATTCCCTTTGCGGTTCTCTGCGAAAACCTTAGCGGCTCTTTGCGTTTAAAAATCTTAACGCAGAGTGCCGCAAAGAAGACGCTGAGAACCGCAGAGAAATTTAAGTCCTTGCGTCTGTTTTTTTACCACAATAGAATCATAGGAACATAGGTTTTACATAGATTTTATTTGCAATTCTTCTATGCGAAATTCTATGTGTCTATTGTTGCTATGTGGTTCCATTTTTAACTAAACGACTTTAAATCAGCATACATTATCCTTAAATCAATCAAATTACAATAGATACCCACATTTTCTTAATTTTGCCCTATCCTAAATCAAAGGAATTTGAATGAAACTATCCATTGTTATTGTCAATTATAACGTCGAATTTTATCTCGAACAATGTTTGCATTCGGTGCAGAATGCTACTAAAAACATTGTTTCTGAGATAATTGTCGTTGATAATAACTCGGTGGACACTTCTGTTGAGATGCTGAAGAATAAGTTTCCCGAAGTGAAGCTTATCAAGAATAATGAAAATGTAGGTTTTTCGAAAGCCAACAATCAGGCCATAAAAGTTTCGAAAGGGGAGTATGTGCTCTTGTTAAATCCCGACACTATTGTGGAAGATGATACCTTCTCAAAGATTATCAGTTTTATGGATGCGCATCCCAAAGCAGGTGGTTTAGGCGTGAAAATGCTCGACGGAAAAGGAAACTTTTTGCCCGAATCGAAAAGGGGATTGCCCACTCCCAAAATCGCTTTCTTTAAGGTGTTTGGATTAGCCCGACTGTTCCCCACAACCAAAACATTTGGCGGCTACCATTTAGGATATCTCAATTCAGAAAACATACATGAAGTGGATGTGCTTTCGGGGGCATTTATGTTTTTAAGAAAAGAAACGCTCGATAAAATCGGACTGCTCGATGAAGATTATTTTATGTATGGTGAAGACATTGATCTCTCCTATAGAATAACCAAAGGAGGTTACGAAAATTATTATTTCCCCGAAACCAGAATCATTCATTATAAGGGCGAAAGCACCAAGAAGAGTTCCATCAATTATGTGTTCATCTTCTATAATGCCATGATCATTTTTGCTAAAAAACATTTTTCGCCCAAGAATGCCAGGCTATTTTCGTTCATCATTCATTTGGCAATCTATCTGAGAGCCTCTTTGTCAATATTAAAACGATTTCTGCAAAATATTTTTGTTCCGGTTTTCGATGGGGCGCTCATCTATTTTGGAATCTTTTTAATCCGCTATTTTTGGGAAAGTTATGTCAAGTTTGGAATAGGAGTGCACTATCCAACTGAGTTTATCACCATCGTAGTGCCTGTTTATATTGTGATTTGGCTGACCAGCATTTATTTTAGCGGAGGCTACGACAAACCTGTGCGTATGAACAAAATATTTCAGGGGCTTTTCATTGGCACCATCATCATTTTAGTGTTCTATGCCTTGGTCAATGAGAACCTTAGGTTTTCGAGAGCCTTGATTTTGCTAGGCGCAGCCTGGGCATTTATAGCGATATTTATATTCCGCAACCTATTGCATTTTCTCAAAATCGGGAATTTTCAAATTGGCGATAGTTTGGTGAAACGCTATGTGATTATCGGGAATGAAGAAGAAGCCACACGTGTGGCCGAACTCATCCGAAAGTCGGTAGTTTCGCCTTCCTTCATAGGTTTGGTGCATGTTGAAAATCCAAATCATACTGCCGAAGGCTTCATTGGCAACTTATCTCAGATAAAAGATATCATTTCCATTTATCGGATAAATGAAGTGATTTTTTGTGCTAAAAACCTTGCTGCTGCCCGAATCATTGATTTGATGTCGGAACTTAAATCGGCTCAGGTGCAATATAAGATAGCGCCACCCGAAAGTTTTTCTATCATTGGAAGTAAATCCATCAACACCCCGGGCGATTTATTTATGGTGGAAGTCAATTCCATTAATAAGCCTCAAAACATCCGAAATAAAAGGACTTTTGATATTATTTGTTCGTTTTTTTTATTGCTATTTTCCCCCATTTTAATATTTATAATTTCAAAGCCAAAGGATTTTCTGCAAAATATTTTTCGGGTAATCATGGCTAAACGAACCTTGGTGGGCTATGGAGAAATCAGTAGTGACACATCGAAAGGCTATACTTTGCATGCCATTAAAAAAGGGATTTTAAATACAACGGATACCTTACATAATATTCAACTGGATGGAGATACTATCGACCGGCTGAATGTTTTATATGCAAGAGATTATCAGGTTGTTAATGATTTAAAGATACTTATGAAGAGTATTCGTAAATTAGGTAGGGAAAATTGATGTATAATATCGAACAATAGTTGGTTCAATTTGTTGGTTTAAAAAAAGTATAGCATGGCAAAGTTTGAGTTGAAAATGCCTAAATTAGGCGAAAGTATTATAGAAGCCACCATTACCCGTTGGCAAAAAAAAGAAGGAGATACAGTTAAAGAAGATGATTCGATTGTTGAAATAGCTACTGACAAAGTAGATTCAGAAATTCCTTCCCCAATTGCAGGAACCATAATTAGCGTTCTTTTTAATGAAGGAGATATTGTTCCGGTGGGAACTGTGATTGCAATTATTGCGCCCGAAGGCGAAACTATCGAAAGCATTGCTCCTGAAAAAGAAGTTAAAGAAGTTGCCCCTGAACCCACAAAAAATATTGTTCCTGAAAAACCTATTTCTGAAACAGCCCCTATAGTTGAAGATTTGAATAACATTGCCGCGAATAAAAGGTTTCTGTCGCCCCTTGTGAAAAGCATTGTTAAAAAAGAAAATATTTCAGAAGCTGAATTGAATAATATAACAGGTAGCGGATTAGATAATCGCATTACAAAAGATGATGTATTGGCTTATATTCAAGGTGCTAAACAGAAAACAACCAATGAGATTCAAGCTCCTAAGCTTGAAGTAAATTTAGCTAATGGTGATCAGATAGTAGTGATGGATAGGATGCGAAAACTAATAGCCGATCATATGGTGCTTTCAGTGAAAACATCTCCTCATGTGAGTTCATTTATTGAAGTGGATGTAACTAATTTGGTTAAGTGGCGCGAAAAAAATAAAGATATTGTGCTTAAACGTGAAAATGAGAAATTGACTTTTACGCATATATTTATTCATGCCTTAGCTCAAGCCTTGAAGGATTTCCCGAGTGTAAATACTTCGGTTGATGGTAACAATATCATTTTTAGAAAAAGAATCAATATTGGCATGGCAACCGCATTGCCAAGCGGCAATCTGATTGTTCCAGTGATAAAAGATGCCGACAAGAAAAGTCTGTTAGGTATCATTTCAACCACTAATGACCTTGCCAATAAAGCCCGCAACAATAAGTTGCAACCCGACGATATTCAGGGAGGGACATTTACGCTGACGAATTTGGGTAGTTTTGGTTCGCTCACAGGGACTCCAATTATTAATCAGCCACAAAGTGCAATTCTTGCCGTAGGAGTCATTAAGAAGCGCCCTGTTGTGTTAGAAACGCCTGAGGGGGATGTTATAGGAATAAGACAAATAATGATTGCTTCGCTCTCTTATGACCATAGAATTGTAGATGGCGCCATGGGTGGACTTTTCTTGAAACGTTTTGCCGAATTGCTTGAAGGATTTGATATTAATCAGGCTATTTAGTTTGTAAGCATTTATTTCAGAATCTTGTTGGCAATGTTATTTCATTTTTTGGGGTTATCAACATCATATTAATGAAAAGTTTAAGCAGAAATCACTCTCAATTCTGAGGTTTTGCTAATTTAGCACCTTCAAAACTTCAACTAATAAAATACATTTTTCTTCTTTCATGATAAAAATTTTCAATTATAAGCTCTTTGCTTTAAGTGTTGTTTTTTGCTTATTCGCTTCCTCTGTTTACTCGCAGCAAGCAAGTGATGGCGATAAAAAAGCAGCACTTTTCAGTCTGTCGAATCAAAATTATCGCACTGCCCTTAATCAGTTTTTGCTTTTACTTAAAAAAGATTCACTGAATGCAGAGAACCTTATGTTGACCGGTTTATGTTATTTAAACTCCAATATCGACAAGACTAAGGCAATCTATTATTATGAAAAAGCATCCAAGCTACCTAAGTTTGACAAAGCTGCCTTGTTTGACCTTGGAAAGGCATATATGTATGCTTTTCGATTTGAGGATGCCATCAAAACTTTCGAAAAGTATATAGCTTCAGGACTAAAGGATGATAATCCTGTTAAGGCTTCACGAATGATAGAAATGTGTAAGGAGGCTCCTGAAATGATGAAAAAACCACTTAAAGTGGACTTAGACCTATTAGATGAAAAAATTAATTCGGCTTATCCTGATTACAATCCTTACATAACCCCTGATGAATCTTCCTTGATTTTCACTTCTAAACGATCAGGTAATACAGGGAATTATCCTGACTTTGACGGATTTTTTACTGCCGATATTTATTATTCGAACTTCACAAATAATGCCTGGACCAAAGCGAAAAAATATGGCATGGGAGTGAATACCAATCTTGCTGAAGAATGCACAGGATATTCGGTTGATGGAAATGATATTGTTTTCTGGGCTGATAATGAAATGGGAACGAATGATATTTTCATTACAAGGAAAATTGGTAAGAATTTCAAGAAAGCTGAATCGTTTGGACCTAATGTAAATCAACCCCAAAGCTTTGAGACGGCAGGAGCGCTTTCTCCTGACAAAACGATGCTTTACTTTTCAAGCAATCGGGCAGGAGGGAAGGGTGGGAAAGACCTTTATGTTTCCAAATTACTTCCCGGAGGCGAATGGTCGGCTGCTGAGAATTTAGGTGATGAAATTAACACTGTTTATGATGAGGATTTTCCTTATATATCTCCTGATGGTTGTAGATTATATTTTGCTTCTACGGGGCACGAAGGAATGGGTGGTTATGACATATTTGTGAGTAATATTGACACCGTGGAAAAAACTTTTTCACCTCCTGTAAATTTAGGCTATCCCCTCAATACAGTTTTCGACGATATGACCATTAGCTACACATCTTCAGGACGACATGCCTACATTTCGCGATTTTTCCCCGATGGTTTTGGCGAGAAAGATATTTATAGGGTTACATTTAAAAATATTGCTGCTAAACCTGTTATTTATAAAGGACAGGTTTTCACTGCTGATTCAGTGAATGTTTGCAGCATTTATAATAATGAGTTATTGAAACTTAACACCCAGATTGAAGTTGCTAAAAAACTAGTTGCAGCTTTTGTAAGTGCGATGGACAGTCTGAAAAGTAAAAAGAGTTATCAGTCGGATTCGGCTTATATTTTGCTCCAAAAACAATTGCAAACGGCTCAGGCTACTGCTCAGAATTATATAAAGACTTCCAAAACACAAATTATTGTCAGAGATTCAACCACAAAAGAAGTGAAAGGAACCTATACACCTAATACGTTAAATGGCTTTTTTAGTATGATTTTAATGCCGGGCAATTATACATTAGAAATTAAAAATCCAGCGCTTCCCGATTTTAATATGCCTCTTTTGGTGAATGACTATGAGTTTATGGATGAAGTGATCCCATTGAAAATATATTTGAATCCGAACAAAGAAATACAGAAGTCTAAAACAAAGCCCCCTATTACAAAAAATAAGAAAATAAAATGAACCTACAATTAAACCGCCCCATTGCTTTTTTCGATTTGGAAACTACTGGTCTGAGCGTTACAAATGATAGAATTGTCGAAATTTGCATTTTGAAAATCAACATAAATGGCGAAAAACAAATCAGAACACAACGTATCAATCCTACAATTCCTATATCGCCTGAAGCTACTTCTATTCATGGAATATGTGATGCTGATGTTAAAGACATGCCCACTTTTAAACAAGTTGCGGGCGAATTTGTCAATTTGCTTCATAATTGCGATTTGGCAGGTTTTAATTCAAACCGTTTCGATGTGCCATTATTGATTGAAGAGTTTCTAAGGGCTGATGTAGACTTTGATTTTAAGAACCGCAGATTTGTAGATGTGTTGAATATCTTTCATAAAATGGAACCTCGAAATTTGGGTGCAGCTTTCAGGTTTTATTGCAATAAGGAACTAACCAATGCCCATAGTGCAGAAGCTGATACGGTGGCAACTTATGAGATTTTGCTTTCGCAATTAGATCGTTATAACGAAATAGAGTATAAAGATAAAGCAGGGAATGTTTCAGTGCCTGTTAAGAATGATGTGGAATCATTACATAAATTTACCTTCGACCCCAAGATTCTCGACTTTGTAGGTTTTATAACTTTAAATGAAAAACAAACGGAAACTTTCAGCTTTGGAAAACACAAAGGCAAAAGCGTTGAAGATGTTTTTAAATCAGAACCTTCTTACTACGATTGGATGATGAAAAGTGATTTCCCTTTGCTCACAAAGAAAGTAATTACCTCAATCAAACTCAGAGGTTTCAACCATAATTCGGTAAACATTAAGTAATTTAAAATTTGTGATTTATGATTTAAGATTTAGGGTTTTGTATGTATTATCAGAAATTATCTTATTTCTAAATCAAATTAAAATCATACTATAAAAAAATAAATTATTATTTTTGTCATTCGCTAAATCATAATACTTAAATCATAATACTTAAATCATAAATCCTAAATCTCAAATCATAATTCTTAAATTCAAAAATGAAAATCATATTCAACGGAAAATATATTTCAAAAAAAATTTTGAAGCATTTAGATGCCGATGATGCAAATAGCTTACATATTTTACCTGAAACTGTTTTAATTCAGAATAATCTGCCTTTCTTTCATCCCGATTTCACAGGTAATTTATATGCTTTCATTCAGCCCGGTGTAAAAATAAACAAACTCGGAAAGAGCATAGAGGCAAATTTTGCTGAAAACTATTATGATGAAATTGGTTTTTTTATTCAGTTTATAGCGATGGATTTTCTGAAAAAATTAGCGCGAAAGACTTCAAGCTATACAACAGCCATTAGTTTTGATTATTGTTTAAATGCCGGAGAATTTATAAAAACCGATACTTTAGCAAAAGGAGTGATGTGTGAAGCAAAACTGAATGATGCAAATTTCAAAGAATATATAGTATGGAAAAAGGGAATCGACAATACTATTGAAACCGCCTCACGTTTTTTCACCCTTAAAACCGGTGATATCATTTTGTCAGGAGAGGGAATCATGTTGAAACATGTTATTCAAGATTCTCAAATTGAGCTTAGAGTGGATGATTATGCCTATTTAAATTGTCGGGTGAAATAGCATTACAAAATAACATCACCTTTTTCATAAAAATCGACCAATGTCTCAACGAAAGAAGCAGCAAACAAAATTTCTGTTTTCATATAACAGAAAGATTTGCTATGGCAACCACAGGCTTCGATTAAGTAACAGGAAGGTTCGATGTGGCAAGCAACAGCTTAATTTATACTCCCAATCCTAAAAAATCCATTCAATTAATTTCAGGTTGATACGAATCTATTTCAAATTGATTCGTATCTATTTCTGGTTGATTCGTACACGAATTGGGGTAAAATGAAGTGAAAGCAATTTATGGTAGGTTATTCTATTCTGAAAAATATGCTCCTCAAAATTTATGACTTTCAATCAATTAGCAAATTAACCCAAAAACTAAATCACCATATTGCAAATTAGGACATCACAAAATAAATCAAAAAAAAAGCAATTAATGTCGAAGAATACCTTAACGGTTAAGGGTCTAATCAAACTCTTTAATATAGTTAAATATGTTCTCTAAATCGAAAGGTGAAAACCATCTGATTTCTTTGTCTTTATGAAACCAGGTGAGTTGTCGTTTGGCATAACGACGGGTATTGGTTTTAATGGCTTCTTTGGCTTTTAATAAAGGAATATTACCTTCGAGATATGAAAAAAGTTCTTTATAGCCAACCGTATTCAGAGCATTTAGATGACGATGAGGAAACAATTGTCCTGCTTCTTTCAATATGCCATTTCGCATCATAATATCCACTCTATGATTAATTAAATCGTGTATTTCTTCCCGTGGGAGCATCAAACCAATTTTACAAACTTTGAAGGATCGGGGAGCCTTTTGTTGCTTGCGTAGCTGAGAATATGGCGTCCCTGTTTGCAGAATCACTTCTAAAGCTCTCATGATGCGGTTTGGGTTTGCCAAATCAACAGTTGCATAATAATCCGGGTCTAAAGTTTTTAAATCCAAACGAAGTGATTCTATTCCTTGATTAATAAGCTTTTCTTTCAGTTCGCTTCGGAGTTGAAGGTCAGGGTCGGGCAACACATCTATTCCTTTGCAGAATGCATCTATATATAAACCTGAACCTCCCACCAGAACAATGGAATGATGGGTCTTAAACAAAACATCAGCACATTGAAGGGCTTCAACTTCATATTTTGAAATATTGTAATCTTGTTCAATATCAAGGTTTCCAATAAAATGATGCTTCACCAGATTTAGCTCAGCAGGGGAGGGCTTAGCCGTACCTATTTGAAGTTGGCGGTAGAATTGACGCGAATCGGCAGAAATAATTTCAGTTTGAAATTGTTGGGCAATTTGGATAGCAACTTTGGTTTTACCAACTGCTGTAGGTCCAACAACAACAATTACTAATGGGGTATCAGTCAAGAAGTCTTATTGTTCGGGATTGTTTTTGAGGAGGCTGTTCCCAAACTCATCAGTATCTAAACTTAAATCATCGAATTCTTCAAATTCATCACCGGGTTCGTGTTCATCGTCGCCAACATAACTATCTTCATAGATGTCTTCAAACTCTTCGGGAATAAGAGAAATCTTGGAAACTTCTTTAGGATAATCGCCAACACTTTTTGAACAGATTGGATAGCTTCCATTGGGCATTGCCGGCTGAATTTTTATCAAAAGAATATAAAAAGTTTTAAGATTAAGAAAATCATATTCATAAATCAAATGTTGATGAGGATCTTCGATCTGACTTAATAATGTTGATTTGTTCATAACATAGCGTTTCATGCGGGGCGATTTGGTAACCCTGATGTCGTCATCTTCTTCATCCTGTATGCTTTGCTCTTCGTCAGTCATATCGAGTAAGGTTATTTCTGCCTTACGATACCATTTGTCATTACAAATATAAAATGAGGCAAGTTCTTTGCCATCGAAATTTACACTTTTTAAAATAGCATTATGGAAATCCTCAAATGTTTGATTGGAGAGAACTTCAATTTCGCGGAGGAAATCATCGCTCTCCTCAATAGTTATTCTGAATTTATATACGTGCATGGTGTTTTAGAATTACGATTCAAAAATAATGGTTTTAATAATACAAACTCATTTTTTTATTCCTTTTTTTGTTGTGAAAGCCCTAATTTTTCTCCTTCGCTCAGCATTAATGAAAATGCATCTTCAAAAGTATTGGGAATCAGCCCATCTAAAATTGCTTCACGGATGGCTTCTTTTATCACTCCAACCTGTCGGCAAGGTGAAATTTGAAAAGTTTCCATGATAACTTCGCCCGAAATGGGGGGTTGCCAATTGCGAAGTGAATCTTTTTGGTCAATTTCAATCATTTTTTGACGAACCAGATTAAAATTGGCAAGATGTTTTTTCACCTTCAAGGGATTCTTTGAAGTGATGTCGGCTTCGCAAAGCATCATCAAATCTTCGATGTCGTCGCCGGCATCAACTATTAGTCTTCTTACTGCCGAATCGCTTACTTGATCTTCTGAGAGTGCAATAGGACGAAGGTGCAATGAAATGAGTTTTTGAACATAATCGAGTTTCTCATTTAAAGGTAAGCGCATATTTTTAAATATCTGATAGGCTACCTTTGCACCCACTACTTCATGTCCATGAAAAGTCCAGCCCTGGTCGGGTTGAAATCTTTTGGTGAGGGGCTTTGCAATATCGTGTAATAGAGCAGCCCATCGCAACCATAAATTATCAGAATGTTTTGACAAATTATCCAACACCTCAAGGGTATGAAGGAAGTTATCTTTATGCCCCTTTTTTTCAACAATTTCGACTCCCTTTAAAGCTGCAAGCTGTGGAAGTATTAATTGAAGCAAACCTGATATATCCATCAGTTTAAAGCCATAAGAAGGAGTGGAGGACATTATAATTTTGTTGATTTCTTCAACTATACGTTCCATCGAAACTATGCTTAATCGAGGAAGATTTTGTGAAATTGCATTGAAGGTTACGGTCTCAATGTCGAAATGCAACTGGCTTGCAAAACGAATGGCTCGGAGCATTCGCAAAGGGTCATCAGAGAAAGTGAGGTTGGGGTCTAAAGGCGTACGAATTATCTGTATTTGAATATCATTTAAGCCATTAAATGGGTCGATAACTGTTCCATAATCATCTGAATTTAAACTGATACTCATTGAGTTTATAGTGAAATCTCTTCTGAGTTGGTCATCTTTCAGCGTGCCTGATTCAACAGTGGGTTTACGCGACTCGACGTGATACGATTCTTTTCTTGCTCCAACAAATTCGATTTGCAATCCCTGAAAATGCAGCATGGCAGTTCCGAAATTTTTAAATACGGCTACTTCGGTGTTGTTTCCTATAGCATTGGCAACCATTTGAGCAAAATGAGGTCCATCGCCCAACACTACGATGTCGATATCAGTGGTTGGACGTTTCATTATTCGATCTCTCACATAACCTCCGATTACCCATGCCTGAACACCGATATCGTTGGTTACTTGATTGATTATTTTAAATATAGCTAAGTCTAGTTGTATTTTCAATTGAGAAGGAAGATTTATTGAGTAGTGATTATTCGGTAAATATCATGCTTATTGATAGGTCGTTTATCCATTTGCCAATTAAAATATTTAAGTCGTTGCTCTTTTTGCGAAAGTTCGCCGGGTGTGAAAAGAGTTGCCTCGGGATGATCGTAAAAAAGAATGGATTGTATTTTATTTTCAGCCAGCCAAATGGTCATCGAAATGGCAATGGCGCGATTAATTCCAATACGGTTTCCGTTGTCTTCATTGGCAAAATAAAGCGATTCGGCATTTCCCTGGACATTTATTTTATAGAGTTTATTGTTGTTGAGAAATCCATGCATAAACTTTCCTTTCAACTGATCAAACTGCGAACTATCGCCTTGCGAAATGATAAATGCTGACGAAAACAGCTTCATCTGATCGACTTGTTTGTTCCGAAAAAGTACAAGGATGGTATCCGCAGAAAGTTGGTTTTTGTCAGCCCACAAGATGGGCAAACCATACATGGTGATTAAGGTGTCGGAGGCATTATACACCAGCGAATCGGAGCAACCTTGCAAGTCTTTGCTGAAGAATCGTGAGTTGTTATAGGCAAACATATTGCGGATGGTTTGCAAGGAGTCAAATTCGACGGTGAGAATGTCGGCGTGAAGGAAAAGTGAATCGCTATTTTTCACCATGATTGCAGCGGCGCTGTCGGTTATAAATGAGAGCTTATCATATTTGTTATACTCTGCATAATTGCCCGTAAAAGTGATATTTTGAGTGCTATCGAATATAATAACATTTCGATAGGCTTTGCCAAAATCTTTAACCCTATCATAGTAGAAACTATCGGCTTCGAGATACTGATTTTGATTTTTCATGTGCGAATGTCTGCCAAAGCTGGCAAGGTCTGATTTGGTGTTATACCAACCGTTTTCGCAATAAATGGTGTTTTCTTTCGAGATGATATCAGTTGGACCGAAAAAATAGGCAATTTCGGTTTCGGTGTTGAACAACAAGGTGTCTGAATAAATATTGTATTGAGGATTGTTCAGTATCACCTTATCCTTAAAAAAGAAGTTTTTATCGCGTGTGAAGTAGTAGCCTTTTAAGCTGGTGAGGGTATTCTCTTTATCCACTATCTTCCCGCCTTCGTTGTAGTTGGCTATTTCGGTTTTTCGGTCGTAAAGCAGTTTGTTGGTGGTGAGGACGGTTTGTTTATCCACAAGCTTAACATTGTCGATGAGCTCGGCAGTTTTGTTATCGCCATTATACGTAAGTTTTTCGCTATAGATATTTAAGGTGTCGCTCATTTTAATGTGCACACTTCCAAATGCATCAATAGCATTTCGGTTGGTGTAGAACCATGCACTATCGCAATACAAATAGGAGCCTTCGTGTTCGAATACCACATCGCCTAAGGCACGTTGAGCGTCGGCTGCAATATCTTTGTCATATTCGATGGTTCGTGCTTTAACAAATTTAATCTGACGTGTTTGAGCCGAAATACTTTGATGCAGAATCAAAATAAACAAAAAGATATAGCTTTTAAATTTCATATAATAAGGCTACAAAATTAAGTGAAATTATCCGTTCTGACATCATTGCTTTTAATCATCCAAAAAGAAACAAGGACTTTGAAACGGATTACTTTAACATTCATGGCTTTAATATATCGGATAGAGAAACATGAAATCTGCTGAAAACCTTAAGTCGCACTTAAAGACATATAAGAAATAAGATTATACTTGATTGTAAATATAACTTATAGCTTTGTTTTTGACTTGATATTCAGAAATGCAATTAGAGCCCGTGCATTATTTTATATTCTGCAATCGTCACTATTTCCGTTTCCTCAAATTGTTTAATTACAAGTAAATCTTTATCTCCTGTAATAAGATATTTAGCCGAACCATCCTTAGCAAGTGATAGTAAAAAATTATCTTTTTCATCTCTGCAAACATTGACATCAGAGGATACTGAAATAAATTCAGCATGTTGTTGAATTGTTTCTAATAGCAATTCTGTATCATTTACAGAAAAAAACTTTTGCAATTTTGGACGTTGTATAACATCTAAAAATTCTGATAACAATTCTTCGCTAAAGATTAGTGTTACTTTCTTTGTTTCAAGTAAGTTGTCGATGAATGAAAATTGCTTGCTTAGTAAAAAATATATCCACAAATTTGTGTCTATAATAATTCTATGTTTTTTTGGCATATCTCGCTTTTCTTACCTGTTCTACTTCGTTTGTAATTTCCTCAAGCGAGGGAGCAATATCTGAATTTTTTCGCAATTTTTCAAGCAACTCTTTAAAGGTCAGTTTGGGTTTAATGCTAATCAAGTTTAAATCAGCCAAATTTTTTAATAATTGTTTGGCTTTAGGATTTATAATTTCTATGCTAATTGTTTCCATGATTTTTCTTTTTACAAAAGTAGAATTTTTTTTTGAATTCGGTATCTATAAATTACTGTGAGCTTGCATTACAGTAATTATTTGCCTTGCACCAATGGTGCCAATTTTACTTTCATATTCATTATACTTCAACATTAATAGTTTTAATAATACAAGATGAATTTGCTTCAAATCCGCTATGTAAAACATTATTTATTAATGATATTAACATTTGAAGTATCTATATTAACACGCAAAGAATCAAGAAGGTGACTATAGAGATTAATAGTCAATTTCATCATTTGCTCAAACGAAAGATGTCCTATTACTTTATAATCCTTATTCAGATGAAAATATTCATTTTTTATATATTTCTTGCCTATATAATATGTGTGTACAAGTGAAAATTTCACTGTATCATTTGTAACAATTTTTAAAGCAATTTCATCAGGATAGTACTGCTCGAAACATTCACCGAAATTATCAGGTTTATAATTTGTTTCTTTTTTCGACATAAAATTTCTCACTGCTTGTTCTGCTTTATCTCTATCCTGTGCGAAAGAAAATGTTGTGTTTAATAATACCATAAAAAATAGCAATAGTAATCGTTTCATGTTTTATCTTTATTTAAGTGAATAATATTTGTGCTACGAAATTACTTTTATTTCTACTTTGTTTTTAATGCGATGAATTTTCATTTCTCACATCAATTTAAATCAACTTCAAAATTAATCAATATTATAATAAAAGCTGAATTTCCCAATAAATTATTTTAAAAGTCATTTTTATGAATGAAATTGGCAAGCTACAATAAATCTTTTTGTGTTTTTTGTAAAAAAAAACAAGTATTGCTTGTCTTTCTGTAATAGTCAGCAATAAAGTTGCTGAGGCTCGGTTGCCATATGCAGAAATCTGAAAAAGATTTTGCAGCATGATATATTTTTATGTATAAAGGAAAATATTGTTTTACAGCATCCTAAGTTTTTAGGATGTTCTTCAAGAAGGTTTTTATAGCATCCCAATTTTTTAGGATGATCTTTCAAGAAAGTTTTTATAGCATCCTAATTTTTCAGGATGGTGTTCTAGAAGGTTTTTACGGCATCCTAAATTT
>JBAWXL010000045.1:0-21625 GCA_037144095.1 Bacteroidota bacterium | reverse complement strand
CCATAGGTATGTTCGGGTTCGGTGCGGTTTTTGCAATTTTTGGCTCCCATATAAGAGAAATTTCTCCAACGATTGCCGGCTTCACCCATTTCGATGGCAATTTCTTTCAACTCCTCACGTTGCAGTAGATCAGCGGCTTGATTTAGGAATGCACCAAAGATAAAGCGGTATCCAGCCCCACCTGTTCCTATTTCTTCCAAAGATAATATGGTTTGACCGAGATATTGTGATGCTGTTTTATTGCCCTTTTTCTCGGGCCATTTTCTTAATTTTTTAGAGAAATAGCGAATGCCTTTCACACCAATGATAGGGAAGGGCACGTCGAGCATTTCGTAGCACACTTTTTTGATGCCTTTTATGGCAGGTTGCCTGAAATCAATTTCTTCGGGAACATGGGTAACATAGTACATCTTACCGTTAGGCGCAAAAGCACCCTTTGGATAGCGTACTTTTTTAAAGTCTTCGTATGAAACGCGGCATTCGCCCGGAATTACGCTATCGGCAATGAGATATTCGTTGTTTTCTTTTCCAAATACCACCATGTTGTGCATGTTATAATGCATGCGATATTCCTGTGGGAAGAATGGCAGGTGAAATACGCCAACCTGCACGCCTACGGGAGTGCCTGAGTCGAGTACGCGATCGAGTTCATCCATAGCTTTCTGAGGGTCGCGGAAGGTTTTGCGTTCGTAGGATATTCCCATGTTCTTGCAGGTGCGGCTAAAGACCAATCCGGGCAGAGCGCGGAAACTTGTTACGGGAGAATAGTTCAATTTCACCATGGGGAGGTGGGCGAAGAAGTAGCCTGCGCCAATTCCGAATGCCATGGGCTCGTTGATGTCTACATTATAATATCTGAGGAGGTTAACTGTGGCTCCGCTTTCGCAATGCGCAGAGAATTGTTTATGATCGAAGTTTAATTTCATCTATATTTTTCGAGTTTTATGTGTTTTTATTTTACTTTTTAAATCTATTATTTAGCTAAGCATGTTGTTTTTATCGTTTTACTCTAAAATAAACATAGTTTCACTAATTAATTCCTTTTTTAAACTTTGGGTTATTGAAAATAACTCTTTTTATAACTTGATGTTTTTTAGTTTTCTAAATACTTTTTCTTCTTTATCAGCAACATCGAGAACAATGTCGGCGATGGCATCGTAAGTAAGTTCGGGTACGGATCTGTTTTTGCAGTTTTTGGCGCCCATTTGGGAGAAGTCTCTCCAACGATTGCCTGCTTTGCCCATTTCGATGGAAACTTCTTTCAGTTCTTCTCGCCCAAGCAAATCTGCTGCCTGACTGAGGAATGCACCATACATGTATCGGTATCCTGCACCACCTGTTCCAATTTCTTCGAGGGATAATATGGTTTGAACCAGATATTGAGATGCCACTTTATTTCCGTTTTTCAGGGGCCATTTTCTTAGTTTTTTCGAGAAATAACGAATTCCTTTTATACCAATAATAGGCATGGGGATTTCGAGCATATCGTGACATACTTTTTTAATGCCTCTAATCACAGGCTGCTTGAAATCAATCTCTTTAGGGACATGTGTAGGGTAGAACATTTTACCTTTAGGTGCAAATGAACCTTTTGCATAGCGAACCCGCATTAAGTCTTCGCGAGAAATACGGCATTCGCCCGGTATTACGCTGTCGGCTATAATATATTCATTGTTTTCTTTGCCTATTACTATCATGCTGTGCACATTATAGTGCATTCGATATTCCTGAGGGATGTAGGGGAGTTGAAATACGCCAACCTGCAAGCCAACGGGGGTCCCTGTATCCAGGATTCTATCAAGTTCATCCATTGATTGTTGAGGGTTATTGAAAGTTCTGCTTTCGAAAGATACGCCCAAGTTGCGACAAGTCCTGCTAAATAACTTTCCGGGCAAAATACGGAAGCTGGTTACCGGTGAATAATTCATTTTTATCATGGGCAGATGAGCAAAGAAATAGCCTGAGCCAATCCCGAATACCATTGGTTCGGTGATATTTATATGATAATATTTAAGCATATTGACCAGAGCGCCGCTTTCACAGTGTGCAGACATTTGTGAATTGTCGAAGTCTAATTTCATCTGTATTTTTCGAGTTAAATGGATTATTGTTTTTCTTACTTGATGGATTGTGCAAATGAATGTTGAAAATTAAAGGCACAGCTTAGCATTTGGAAAAGATTTGCTGATTATTTAATTGTTTAGTCTCTAAATTTGAGGCTTTATTTATATCGAGATCGAACTTAGAGATTCAATTCAGATGTTATTTGTAGTATTCTGATTATTGATATCAATATTTCGCAATTCGTCGAGACTTATCTGGAAAAAATCGGCATACTTATGTAGCTTGGCATCATTCAATTTCTTAAAATGCACAGGATTCAGGTGTCTTTTTATCTTCCATTTGGCGAATCCGGTGTACTTTGCAAGCATGGGGATGTCGGTCAGACACTTTTCCATGTAGTAAGCTATGGGGCTTATTTCGCCATTTCGAACTTTTTCTTTTGCTTCGGCAATGCGTTCTTTGACAATTTCCCAGCTTTGGTTGTTTACGATCTCTTTGCTGCCCCAATTCTTTAACATTGCATGACTAAAGTTGCCTTTTTCGTCCATTTGATAGTGGGTGATTTCGAAATTGAGATCCACTTCAATCTTTTCGGCATCGATTATTTTAATATTGGGTTTGCTTTCTTCCGGCATAATATAATATGTATTAAATAATTAATTTTGTTTTGGTTTGAGGAATATCTTCATCTCACATTGGGCAATGAGATTAGCTTCCTGAAAAACTTTTCCTTCGATTACAGAAGCGTCCATGATGCGATGCAACAATGTTACCTCAGTTCTAATGCTTGTATTTACTTTTGGCAGACTGTAAATCATTACATTTTTGAGTGCCCCAATAAAGCCGATGGGGGGCTCTGCATTTTCATCAGTTTCGTTCAAGGATAGGCCTACTCCGGCAGCGGCTGTTTGAGCAATATTCTCAATTATGCCGGCTTCGCTGAAAACATCGCATTCGCAGAGTACATTTTCGTGACTTATGGTGAAGCTGCTGATGATTTTGGCTTCAGTAGCTTCGAGTACTTCGCCAACCATCACCATGGGCGGGCGTTGCGGAATGAGGTCGAGTATGTTTAGTCCTGATTTCATGGTTCTAATAATAAATGCCACAGTAATCCTTTGCGTTTTTTTGCCCTAATCTTTTCCATGGCTTCCGATTTGTCGTCGTCAGGGAATTCCCAGTTGCGTCCGCTGGCTTTTGCTTTGCTTTTCAGGGTGTTTAAATCGATTTTGTCTGAAATATAATAGGTTGGATCGAGTAAAATGTTGTCGGATTTAATGATGCCTTCTCTTAGCAATATATCGTGTAGGGGTGTGTTGGGATAAATTCTCATTCCGATGAAAGGGAAGAAAACTGAATGTTTTATTCGTTTTGAATTTTCGAAGGTTTCGGCTAAGGTGGCTTCGGTTTCGCCCCATCCGCCCAATATCATGAAGTGTGCGAAATAGACTCCGGCTTTGTTGCAGTATTCAGAGCTCTTAATTACATCCTCTACATTGAAATGCTTGCCATAATTGATGAGTTGGGTGTCGGAAAGAGATTCTGTTCCAAATTCAATGTGCTTTAAGCCTGATTTCTTGAACAAATGTACCAAGTCCTGGGTGAGGTTGAAAGGAGAGAAGTAGGCTCCCCAATGAATTTTAATGCCTGATTGAATGATTTTCTCGGCCAGCTCAATGTTGTAGTTGTTGTTCATGTTGAAAACCGAGTCTGTGAAGAAGACATAGTTGATTTTCTTTTCCTTATATAAACGTACGAGCGTTTCAACCACTAAATCAACGTTTAACATTCTGACTTTTCGCCCTTCAATGATAGGATAAGTGCAGTAAATGCATCTGTAGGGGCAGCCTCTTTTGGTTTGAATGTTAAGCATCCCTGAATGGTCCCAGTAATAGCTTATCAAGTCATCGGATAAATGCAGGTCGAGGTCTTTTAAGTATTCTTTACGCTTATTGATGATAATGGTATCATTATCAGAATATACCAGACCTTCAATGTCGCGATAACTTGTGCCGTTTTCTAAAGAAAGTATGAGTTGAACCAGGCTTTCTTCTCCTTCGCCTGAAACTGCAAAATCGGGTTTTAGTTGTTTGAAAAGCAATTCAGGGTAGATGGAGAATCCTGAACCGCCCATGATTACGGTTTTTTGGGAGTTTGCCCTAATAGCGACCATTATACTTTCGTAACCTCCAATAAAGCTGATTTTTGATTGAGAGTCAATGTCATCGATATTGCGAAGTGAAACGGCAATAAAATCAGGATTATATTCTTTCAAGGTTTCGGATAAGCTTTGAAGGTTTCCGATGTTAAAATCAAACACTCTGAAATCTGTTCTCGGAAGGTTCTTATCAAGATACGTCATTAGGTAGGATATACCGAGAGGGTATACAGGGTAAGGTTTAATGTGCAGGTTTGCTGATATAAATAATACTTTACGTTTTGCCATTAAGTTAGGTTTTACCAGAAGTTAAAGTAATTAAACCATTGAGTTGGATAAAAGTTTAGCATTTTCTCAAGCTCTTTAATGTAGAGGTTCAGAATATGAATGGGCAGGGGGTTCGGATTAGTTTCAGTTGCTTTTAAGCGGATGTTTTCACTTGCATACAAGCGGTAGGTATACTTGCTGTGCTTCATTCCGAATATACAATACGCCGGATAGTTAAACCTTGCAGCTAACTGGAAGGTGCTTAAAGGGAATAAAGCCTGATGACCAAAGAATTCAGCATCGATGGTTTTACCTCCTTCGAGGAACCTATCGCCCTGAATGAATACTACTTCGTGATTGTTTAGTGCATTATGAATTTCGAAGATATGGCTCATATCTTCTTTGAGGAAGATGGGGTTGAGTTCAATCTCAATTTTCTTTAAACCCTGAACTTTAAGGATATAATCTTTTATTTTTTGATTTTCTGCATCCAGAAAAACCACATTGATCTTTTTACACTGGAAGTTTTTCATGAGATAATTTGCCACTTCCCAATTGCCTATATGTGCACCGATTAGGATTACACTTTCGCCATCTTTAATGGTCTTTTCAATGGAATTGGTGTTGATATATTCGTATAAAAACGGATGTTTCAGCCCACTAAACATGAGCATACGATCGAGCAATGTTTGACCGAAGACATAATAATTCTGATAAATCTGAACAACTGATTTTATTCTTCCCGATTTATGAATGTTTCTGAAGTACCAATAGACAGATTTGAATGCTGTGGGAGAGAAGAGTACGAAATAAAAGGCAACGAACCTCAGGGTAAAATAAGCAACCGACAAAGGCAGGTGTTTCAGTAATAGAACAAAAATCTTGTATCCTAATAAATTACCTCTAGTTTTACCCTTCCAATCAGACATTAATTAACGTTTAAGCGATTGCAGATATATTGGTAAAATTCTTCCAGTGTTTGCACCTGTGCCAGGTCTTCTCCTTTTACTTTAAATCCAAAAGTCTTCTCGATGATCACTATTAAATCAACAAAGTCGAGGCTATCGATACCTAAAGTAGACTTTAAATTAGCTTCCGGCTGAAGTTGGTCTTCTTCCAATTCAAATTCTTCAATTAAAAAGCCATTTATTTTTTCAATAATTTCTTCCTTATGCATGTAGCTTGTTATATTATATTTTTTTTATGATGATAGATGAATTGGTGCCTCCGAAACCAAAGGAGTTTGAGAGTATAGTGTTGACCTGAGTGTCAATTGTAGTATTGTTTATCTTCAATTTGGCGGAAAATTCATCGGGATGCTCAAAGTTGATGTTTGGAGCAATAAAATTGTTTTGCATCAAGAGTAAAGAGTACACAACTTCGCTTGCACCGGCCATCCAACATTCGTGGCCGGTCATAGATTTGGTTGAGCTCACCCAGGGTTTGGTGTTCCCAAACAACTGATCGATTGCGAGGGCTTCATTCATGTCGCCGTTTGGTGTAGAAGTGGCATGGGCGTTTATATAATCGATTTGTTCTACGTTTAAGCCGGCTTCTGTCATGGCTTTATCCATCGATCGTACTAATCCTTTCACATTTGATTGGGATATGTGGTCCCCATTGGAGGAAAAACCGTATCCAACCATCTCCCCTAAAATATTGGCACCTCTTTTAACGGCTGATTCATAATCTTCGAGAATCAGGGTTGCTGCACCACCACTTGGAACAAGTCCATCGCGGTCACGGTCAAAGGGTTTTGATGCATGAGTGGGTTCATTTTCCTTTGAAGAGAAAGCACCCAGAGCATCGAAGCTCATCATGGAGAATATGTTTAACTCCTGTGCACCTCCGCAGACAATACAATCCTGCAATCCGTTCTTAATGAATAAATATCCCAGTCCAACTGAGTGTGAACCGCTTGCACAAGCGCCACTTACGGTGAAATTTATTCCTTTTAGTTTAAAAATAACCGAAAGATTCATTGAAACTGTAGAGTTCATCGATTGGAAAATAAATCCTGAGCCCAACATGAGGTTGTCTTTTTTCTCTCTGGCAATATCAGCAGCTTCGATGGTTGGCTGGGAGGAACTATCGTTGCCATAAATGATGCCAACTTCCTGGTTTTCGAGAAAATGATCATCAATACCGGCATTTTTAAGGGCTTCAATTGTGGCTAAATATGCATATTCGCCCTGTTCGGGAATGCCAACACGCATTCTACGGTCGAGTAAACCTTTCAAATTGGGACGGTCGACAAAACCTGTTAGAGCAGAGCGATAGCCAAAGTCTTTGCGTTTTGGGTCGTAAATAATACCCGATTTTCCATGCATCAGAGATTCCTTAACTTCGTCAAGGTTTTTCCCAATGCAGGAATAAATTCCGGTTCCGGTGATTACGACCCTTCTACTCATTAGGTGTATAGTCCTCCGTTTACAGAAATTACTTCCCCTGTCAAGTATGAAGCTTTTGAGGAAGCTAAAAAGGCGACCAATTCGCTTACTTCTTCGGGTTTCCCGAATCTATCCATAGGTATCATGGCTTTGAGCGCCTTTTCGTCTAAATCTTTTGTCATGTCAGTTCTAATGTAACCAGGGGCAACGGCGTTAACCGTAACATTTTTCTTCCCCACTTCCTGTGCCAATGCTTTAGTGGCTCCAATAATAGCTGCCTTCGCTGCTGAATAATTTACTTGTCCGGGTAAACCTTTTATTCCTGATAAAGAAACGATATTAATGATGCGTCCATAGCGGTTTACCAGCATGTTTTTGATAAGTTTCCGGGTGATATAGAAGAAACTATTCATATTAGTGTCCATCACATCAAACCATTCTTCATCTTTCATCCACATCAAAAGCGCATCTCTTCTTATTCCGGCATTATTTACCAAAACTTCTATCAAATTATCGGGATGTTTTTCCAACCATGTGCCCAGAACGCTTTCGACTTGTTCTAAACTGGCTACATCGAATTTCATTAATGAAGCATGATTGCCTTCCGATAGAATTTGTTGAAGGGTGATGTTGGCTTCTTCATCATTATTCACATAATTAATGATAACATGATATTCCATCCTACTAAGCGAAAGGCTTATTGCTCTGCCAATACCCCTTGATCCTCCTGTTACTAAAGCATATTTCATAATTTATACTAATGATTTATCTAAATCCAAGCGATGAGTTTCAATATAGACGCGTATGCTTTTTATATCGTCCGATTTGGTAGTATCTTCTTTAAAAACTGGGACAACTTCACGCAGTTGATGATAAATATGTGAAGTGTAAGCCGAAAGTTTCGATTGTATTCCTAAATAATCAATTGCTTGAATGATGGTAATCATTTCGATGGCAATCACATCGAAGGTATTGCTGATGACTTTGCGTGTAAGTAGAGCCGAATTGGTTCCCATGCTTACTATATCCTGATTATCGTTGTTACAGGAAATGCTATGAACATACATGGGGAATGAAAGGGTTTGATTTTCGGCAACGGTTGAAGTAGCAGTGAATTGAACGCCTTGCATTCCGAAATTTAGTCCAAGAACACCTAAATTAACGAAAGGAGGAAGAATGTCATTAAGCTTACTATTCAACATATAGTTCAATTGACGTTCCATCAGCATCGAAAGTTTAGTGATGGCTGTTTTCATTTTGTCATTTTCCAGCGAAATGTAGTCGCCGTGGAAATTACCCCCATGAAAAACATTATTATTTTCGAAATCGATAATTGGATTATCATTTACCGAGTTAAATTCATTGATAATTACTTCTTCGGCATAGGCAAGTGTATCAATCACCGGACCCAGAATCTGAGGAACACATCGCAGCGAGTAATATTCCTGCACTTTATCGGTCAAAATTTTATCTTCAACTTTTTTATCGAATAAATGTTCGTGACGCTTTCTGATGAGTTGACTATCGCTTAAGATAGTGCGCATAAAACCGGCAATATTTTCCTGCCCTTTATGATATTTAACCTTGTTCAATTCGTAGGAAAAATGATCGTCAAACGATTCCACAATTTCGTTTAGCATACTTGATGCTACCACGCTCCAATCGAGCAGGTTTTTAGCCTTTATGAGGTTGACCAGGCTGATTCCGGTCATAACCGAAGTGCCATTTATGAGGGAAAGACCTTCACGAATGTGAACATCAATGGGTTTTAAGCCCAATTCTTTAAATACATCCGCTGTAGATTGAATTTCGTTCTGATAAATTACTTTTCCTTCACCTATCAAAGTTAAGGCAAGGTGTGCCAATTGCACCAAATCGCCACTTGCACCCACTCCGCCGTGTTCGGGAATGATGGGAAGCACCTCCTGATTTACCAATTCTTTAAGCAATTCCACCACTTCAGGATGCACACCCGAATAACCTTTTATCATATTGCTGAGCCTCGAAAGCACAGCAGCTTTTGCGTAGATAGGAGTGAGGGGTTCGCCACAACCTGAACAATGAGAGCGAATGGCATTATATTGAAGTTGTTTTAGTTGCGAATCTTCAATCTTATATTGAGCCATAGGACCCAAACCGGTATTAATACCATAAATCAGCTTATCTTTGCAGAAAGATTTCAAAAATTCATAAGAATATTTTACCCTTTGGGTGGAAGAAGATTGAAGCTCAACCATCTCATCTTCAAAGAGTATTTGGAATATATCATCAAGTGTTGCGTTATTCGAACCTATTGTAATCATTTAATTTTCAGTTTGCTGTAATTCAATCAATCTTTTAGTTTATGAGTATTACCAATAAAGTTTGCAAAGGTAATAAAATTTTAAAATTTTGAGATTAAGAAGTACTAATAACAAGCATAAAATGTGATTTTCATATCAAACTCCTTCAATGAAGCACAGGGATATAAATTTCAATTTTATAATAAAGACAATTGACAACTACTTTAATTAATAGTCGAAAAAAACAAAAAAGAATGTGAAAAGAAAAATTATGAAATGATGATAAGTTAATTACAAATTATTCTGAATCAAATCATATTTTGCAAACAGATAATCTACTTAGCGTATTTTGCTTTCCATGCTGCATAGCTAACTCTGTTTACGTGTACAAGTATCTCATAAACGGCATTAATCCAGTAATTCCGCAAACCACCACCATGAGGTCTTGCTGTCAGACGTTCAGTGATGAGTAGCTTTTTACTTGCAATATCAAATAAAGTAACCCACACAATTGCCTGGTCATTTTCATCGTCAAAGGCTTCAACCACAAAAACAGAGCCTATTCCATGCTTTTCTTTTAGTGAAACATTATATAGCGTGCTTTGAACAGACGATTGCGAAAGTGAAGCAACTTTAGCTTTGCTATACATATTTGCTGTGCTACAATAACTATTACGATTATTGCTTCCCGAAAAATCATAAATCACTTTTTCTTTATTAAAAAAATCACCAAAATTAAATTTAGCTTTTTCTTCCTCCATCAAATCATTCCACTCTCTGAAAAACTTGTTTTTAATTTCTCCAACATCTTTAAGTGCTTTTCCCACAAATTTTGCCCTGCTAAAATCCAATCCGGCAATAACAATTGATTTTTGAGTAAAAACATCTTTCACATGAAATTCCTGAGCAACCACTGTCGAAACACTATCTTTTTCTGCTTTTTCAACTTTCCCTTCAATCAGATTTCCTTTTTCGTCTAACGAATAGCTTTTGCTATTGATTAAAACATCTTTTTGGTAGTTCGAAACATCATAAGCCCCTTCTTTTTTAATACTTCCCAGCGAATAGGTGTTAGAAGCCACATCGCTTTCCGAAATAATAAAACGAGCCAATTGTTTGCCCTCACCACTATAAATAAAATACCAAAGTTGCTTAGCTTCTGTCTTATTTTCAAGATCACCCGAAACAATTGTAAACTCCTGATTTCCTTTCACTCCATTTTGTAATGAAAAGAAATAATTTTTCTTTTTCATGAAAAGGTCTTTATCCTGCCAAAGATTAGTAAGCAGGGCTTTATCATCAATTTGATTTAAATCAGGAGGAAGCGTTCGGGCATCAAACGACTCAAGATGTTTAAACTTGAATTTTTCAGCATATTTCTTAATATCCAGGTTCTCAATTTTCTTACTACAGGAGATGAATAACACCACCAAACCTATTACGAACAACCATTTTTGTTTTTTCATTTGAATTTAATTTATGTTGATAATTTTTTCAGGGCACTAAACTACAGATTATTTTTTAACTTTCATTAAAAAATATTGAACAGTTCACTTTTCCTGATTCTTCTTCCCTTGAAATTGCCTTAATTCCTTGCCTAAGGTTGCACCAATTTTTCTATTGAAGCTTACTTAATTTGCTTATTATCCTATTCCCCATTCAGCTTAGCCCCAATTTATAACACTTTCAAACCTCTTGAACAATTGACCAAATGAAAAAGGCTCACCAAAACAGCAAGCCTACTTCTTAAATTAACTACTTAAAGCACTCCAATTCTTCAAGTCCAACAGGCACTCTAGGCACTCTAGGCACTCTAGGCACTCCAAGTACTCTAGGCACTTCCCATTGTCCATTCTCAAATGACCTCGCTCACCGCCACTTCCCCCACTTCCGCATTGTTCATATTAGAAAAGAACAAATAAGCTTTTGGAGGGCAATCAAGTTCAGCCGAACTCTTAGTGATTTCATCACCAGAAGGAAAATCGGCAGCATCCTCCGGAACTGTGCTTGGAATATCCGCACTTTCCTGCATCCACCATTTGAGGTTAGCATCCCCCACATTACTGATAAGATAAATTTTGTCAGCCAAAATCATGAAATCTATTTTAGCGATGGTCATCACCGGAATCATCTTACGATATTCATCAACATCCGCACCGCTTTCGGTGGGAGTGCGTTTGCGGTGACCCTGCAAATGCAACTTGCGACATTTATTATACAAAGTAAAAAACTCAGAATCCTTTTTCTTGAAAGGCTTTGACGATTTGTCTAACGGACCATTCACATAATCCATAAACTCATTAAACTTCTTATCCCGATTCACTATTTCCGTACTATGAAGTTTAACATCCGATTCAGGAATAGCAAGCAGACCTTCGAATAGCGTGGACGCATTGGTCAAATCAGTCAAATCACTGGCTTCGTAGCCATAATCTTCCAAAGCGGCTACCGTAACCGTATTAATATCAATCTTTAAATTCTTAGCAGCGCCCACCAACTCTTCCCCATTCATTTTATTAATGGCTGAAGGTGGATAATGCCATTGTTTTTGTTTTTGCTCATCCCCTTCATCTATTGCCCACGACTCAAGGCAGTCGTAGCCCAATTCAACCTCACCAACCAGACTAATGCGGGCGTTTTCCTTATTCAAGGCAGCACCACCGGCTATCGCCAGGGCTATTTGATCGGCTGTAAGAAAAGCATTAAATTTTGCTTTTGCTATCACAATGCGCTCCCCAAACTTAATCACAAGAGTGGATGCGCCCGGATTAGCATCACATGCAACTTGCACTACACGAAACATGCGACTGTGAATACGTTGTCCATCATTCATAAAATAATGATTTAAAGATTAATATATTTATTTTAATTTCTAAAAAATCGTCCTATAAGGCACACAATATGCCACTGCAAATATACTATTATATTTTAATCTGCAAGTTTTTTTTTATTTTTTTTTTACAGGGAACAAAAATTGCGTGAAAAATCTGCTATAAAAACTTCCAGATATCATCAATTAGCAAATGGTCAAAGGTCTTTATATGATCTTTCAGAATACTTTCAGTTCTCATATTCGGACGGATATCACAATAATACACACCATCTAATGGATTAAGCTTAACAGTGTATCCTTTAAAATGTCCGGGTAGAAAAGTTGAATTAATACCATATTCATTCTCTTTCTTCACATTTTTTCTTTGAACATCGTTTAAGAAAATGGCAATATGAGGAGTTGCTTTTTCTGTGAGCTTATTAAAAAGAAATTTGTCGATAAATATTTTATCCAATCGGTCTTTGCTTGATGTTTTTATAGAACCTATTACTTTCACATCATTTTCCACACCAATTATCAAATCATGCTGATAACTCATATTAAACATAGGCTCGCCCAAAGCAATCACCGGAACCTGAATTACCCCTGCTCTACAATCAATTCCAATTTCACGAATAATTAATCTAATAAAATGTTCAAACAAATCACCATTTAATTTCCTTGCTGTATTTGATTGTCCGGCTGGCAAACCATCCAATGCCGATCCAACCGATTGTTGAATGGTATAAGTGGCATTATTAAGTATCTCTCTTAATGAAGCATCTTTTTTATCAATAGTCTTAATACCTTTCAATATTTTCAAAAACTCTTTAGCCGAATTAGCAAATGTCTTTGCATCATACATTAAATTCGAATTGATGGGTCTTGTAATCTGAAAGTTTCCCTCTTTTTTATATTGATAAAAACGATAATGATTCTCATTTTGCGAAACTATGGTTGCTTGAAGATTAACCTTTATATAATTCAAATATTCATCACAAAAGGCGATGAAGGATTTTAAATCAACAAAATTGCTTTTGTCTTTGGCTTTATTTACTAATTGTTTTAAGCTCATCTTATTGAATTTCTCCTTTTCTGATTTTCAAAATCATATTGTATCCATGTTTCTATACTCCATTCTTCCACCGTTTCCAAACGGTTCACAGCCCAATCTAAATATTCAGCAGATAAATCGCAGGCTAACCATTTTCGTTTAAGCTGCTCTGCACAAACCGGAGTTGTTCCCGATCCACAAAAGGGGTCGAGTACAATATCTCCTACATTTGAAGAAGCCAGAATAATTTTCCTCAACAATTCTTCTGGCTTTTGAGTGGGGTGTGCGGTTTTTTCGTGCATTCCATTGCAAGTGGTAGGCACCTCAATAATATCTTGTGGAATTTCCAACACATCTTTTGGTTTTGCACCTAAGGCATTGGGTTCCCAAATATGATTCCCCTGCTTACCATTTCCAAACTGACTCGTTTCAGCCTGTGGGTGACTTGGATATTTCAATGTATGTTCACTATAAGGGATGCGAATATTATCTATGTTAAAAGTAAAATTCTTCGTCTTTCGAAAGTGCAAAATACTTTCATGACTTCTACCCCAATCGCTGCCCAGATTTGCTTTGTTTTTATAGTTCCAAATTATCCATCGGCAACCCTTAAAATATTTTGTTGCCGGATGCTTCAAATCAGCCAGGATTTCCGAAAAACCACAAACGAAAAGTGTACCAGTAGGCTTCAATACCCTTGCCGCTTGCTCTATCCAAAGCATCGAAAACTTTATGTATTCTTCCTGACTCTCAAAAGTATCCCAATCCGCTTTTTTAATATTATAAGGAGGGTCAGCAAAAATCAAATCCACACTCTCATCCTCCAACGATTTCAACCAAGCAATGCTATCTCCACACCATAGTTCACCATTTGGATGCTGGTAAAATAAAGCGAGTTCCGTTTCCTGCATATTTTCAGCAAAGACACGCTCTCCTTTCAATTGGATTTCTCCAAAAAAGCTTGGAATTTCTTTATTTCGGGTAAGGGTTTTAGGCATTTATTTTAGAGTTGATTTGTCTTTTCAAAATTATAAAATATCATTAGAAAATTTGTTTCTATCTGAAAAATTAAGTCTATGCCCTTCTAAATAATATAAATGACTGAGAGTTAAATTTTGTTCATCAATTTTATCATCTCTTGAAATTCCAAGTTTTCCCAAATCATCATCAGTCAAAGAATCCGAAATCATAATTTTGCCAAATTCATCAAATGAAATCAAATAAGAATCAAATAATTTATCATAATTTGGAGTAAGTAGTAAGCCATTAAAAACATGATATTTTTCGTCTTGTTGACATTCATTCCACGGTTTTATATGAGAAGCAATTAATATCTGATTTAATTTACATCCTGAAACAGAGCAACCTTTCCAGTATTCTATAAGGTTTTCCCTATATTTACTTTGTCCTAATCTATATTTAACCAGCACTTTTCTCTCTTCTTCTGTTAAATCTTCCTTATTGACAAAGTTTGACACCTTTCTCTCTTCTTCTAATGACAAGCTATAATTGTTGTATTCTATGTTTTCATTAATTACAGTTGAAGAAAAGTTATTTCTTAAAATTCTCGCTTCATTTCTAACTGATTCATCAATTTTTTCTGCAAAATTGATAATGTAATCAAGAGCTTCAACTTCTTTGTTTTTTCGAAATACTGATTTCCCATCACTTGCTCTTGACACAAAAGCTTTAGTTGAAAATGTTTCATTATTGTCTCTAAAAGCTTTGTAAATTGCCTCATTTGATCTTTCGTTTTTATTTTCTTCAAAGACATTGAAATATTTGACAAATATTGCAATGCCATAATGACTAAAAAATTTCTTTATTTCTTCCATGTATTTTAGTTTTTGGGTTTTGTATTATTTTTTTTCTTTAAGCTTATATCAATAAAAATATTATGTTACAGTTTTCAAAATTAATTATTTTTATTCAATTAATAATAATATTCTCCTTATATGCTTTGTAAATTAATATTCAGATCTGCCTTAGCATAAGCAAAATGAATGGTTTCATCGTAAGAAACAGATGTACATCTAGATAGATTTATTTGATTAAAAGTAAATTGAGTTATTGATTTATATTCATCCCATATATATGAAGGATATAAATTTAAAGTAGGGCTTTTCAAATGAGATTTTTCAAAATTAAATTCATTCGATAAAGGAAGGAATATTTGTAAAACAATATTCCCAAACCTAATAATAAGTGTTAACTCTGGTAGAAAATGATATTTGTATATAGTTCTTTTTGTTTTATAAAGTTCTGCAAAAGGTATGGAGAATTTACTTCCAAGTAAAATTGAAACAAAGGCGAAGGGAAAATGTGTATCTTTATTTAAAGAATCAGATAACCAATAAAAAATATTTTTGTATTTTGAAACTTCTGTTTTGGGCAGTAATGTTAATGCAATTTTCACAAGTGATTTATATACTAATATTGGTTTATGTGGTGGAAGCCTAAATGTTATTGAGCCCTTTTTGTTCTCATCATCAATAAGAAAATCATTTTTTTGGCTTGTAAAAACATATCTAATTTTATTATCTTTGTGTTTGATTATTGTTCGAGTGTTTTCGTTTTTTTCAAGAGTTCTTGATTGGAATTCTGGAACTCTGTGTTTTCCTTTTACGCCAACCATAGTTAAATATGGTCTAAATAAGATAGCTAAGTGCGATTCAAATCCACTAAATTTTGAATTACATTTATCACATTCTTCAAAATGGATGAAATCATTTTCACCTAGTAATTCTGGTATTATATGAGTATCTGAGTTAAAAGTATTTTTGGTTTCGTCATTTCCACAAAATCTACACACTCTTGGGGTTGAAGAATTATTTTGAAGGTTTTCAGTAGTAGCAATTAATTTGTATTTCTTAAAAAAATCAAGAGGGTCCATATCAATCTATTTTATTGTTGATTCTAAAAAATTCAATTCAAAATGATTTTATAAGTCTTTTCTGATAAATTGATAATTATATTTTGATCATTTGCTTCAGAATATGTAATTTTCAGAATATTATCCTCAATAAATGAAATATTTTTATTACAGCCATGTGAACAGCTTTCAACCCAAATTGGAAAAAATTTCCTTTGAAATTTATCATATCCAAGTATATTATTTCTAAATATTGCAACAATCTTATAATTATCATTTTCAATTTCCTGAAATATTGAATTTGTTTCTTTTGGAAAAATCGAAACATCATAAAATGTTATAACTATTGATTCTTCAATTGTATTTTCATTTACTTCCCAAACACTTTTTATTTTTGGATTATCAATTTTCCATTTTTTTATAAAGTTTTCTGGGGTATTCAATTCGAGATCTTTTTTAGTTGCACGATATATTAAAGAACATTTACTTGCTTTTCTTTCAAGATAATTTAATATTTCTGGTTTATTATTTAATTCCTCAAGGTTGGAAAAGTCTCCTTTAATATATTTGGAATTTCCTTCATTATCATAAAAGGGGATACCTCCATAATTTAATGTTACTTGTTGAAAATCTTTTAAAGACATTAATGAAAAATAAATTTCATTATAATTTATTGCATTACCCATTGGACTCAGGCAGTAATTGAAATACAAATATGGTATAAAGTTTATAGTTATTATTTCAAAATCCTCAAAAAAATTGCAATATATAAACTCTGCCTTAAAAATTTGTTCCATAATTTCAACCCTCCAGGCACCAGCAAATTTCGATAATTTGTAAAAATATATTTCCGCATTGGAAAAATGAAATGCGTTGTCAGCAATTTTTCTTTCCGCATCAGCTATACAAATTATACATTCTTTATTTTCAAAACTTGTAACTATACAATTTATAGGTTCAAGTAGTACAAGATCCTTGAAAATATTTATTGCTTTTAATCGTGAAGTTTTATTTAGTTTTTTTTGTGGTCTAGGTTTACTGTTTTTTTTGATCTCATCCATTTTCATATCGCGATGAAATTGATTTGATGATATCCTATCATTTATTTCAAAATGGCTTGGGGTTATTTCCTTCTCACGATCTCCATAAGTATAGTATTCAAAACTTTCAAAAGGCGATTCATTAAAATTAAATCTACAATATAAATTTGGATATGGATGGTATTCATCTCCACTAAAATCATATTCGATTATGTTTGTAAAAGGGATTCTACCTATTTTTCGTGCCTTAATAACATTGTATTTATTTAAACTATTAACTTCATTATTATTTACTAAGTCCCAATTACCTTCCTCGTTGACAAAAATCTCTGTTTGATCAAATAAATCTATTTCCAAGCCTTCAAAATATAAATCATATATCTCAGCTTTGAACCATTCACTATCATCATTAACAGAAGGATAATTGTCATTATCAATATTTCTAATTATTAATTCTCCTATAGTAAATTTGCAAGATGGTTCATAACGAATGACATTTTTAATAAAATCAATATCTAAGCTTTTATTAATAAAATCTCTTTCTATTCTTTTCTTTATTTTGAGTTTTTGCTTAACAAGATTTGCCTTACTATTTTCTCTCTGTGAGAACTGTATTCCAAAGTATTTATATAACAGTTTATTGTGTTCTTCTTTGTATAAGAATGATTCAATTGAAGTTATATCCCAAATTCGGCAACTTTTCAATTTTAATTCATTAGAAAACTCCTTAAATTTTTCTAATTGCCTGATACTAATATCACAAGAAATAAAAAGTTCCAAATAATCAGGATATTTTTCGTTAGAGCTTTTAATTTTATCAACAATATTCTTTATTTCATTAATGGTAATTTTAGCATATCTTTTACATTGGAAATACCAGATATCATTTTTTGCATCTTTTCCAATAATATCAATTCCTCTATCATTCCCTTTTCTTCCAACGTGATTTAAATTTTTCCATTCTCTTTGATTATTAATAATATCATAGCATAATTCCTCGAATCGCATGGGATCCAAATCAGAGAAATGAATTCTATTAATTGTTCTTGTGGGTTTCATCCCATCCTATTTATTAGTTAATTAGATTATTTAAAACTTATGTTTAGCTTAATCAATCCATAAATATTTTCGAATAAGATCCTCTTTTTTAGTTTCAAATACTCTTACATCATCATTGGTTACTCTTTTCAAAAGCCATCCGGAATCTTTACCAGCATCTTCAACTGAAGTTTCCGCATCTTTCCCCTTATTAATATGTTTCTCATACAATGCTATTAAAGGAGTTCCATCCCAATAATAATTATCGCCCCCCATTAAATCTCTCATCGAAAACCATTCATTTGGTTTATTTTTACACCAACAATAAACGGCTCCTTGAAGAAAATCTATTATACTTTTTTTCTCTTCGTCTGTGATACCTAATACATCTCTAATTTCTGAATCTGGTTGTAGTGACATAATTTTATTTTAAATTTGTTTGTTTATTTTATTTATGCTTAGTGTTTTTATTAAGCATGTTTTTCATTTCAAAATTAATATATTTTTGAATACCAACTTAATCTTTATCCCAATTCTCTAATTATTTCCTTCAAGAGATCATTAAAATTAATCTGATGTCCTGCACAATACATCTTATTAATAGATGCTGTACTTTTTTTCATCAAATCTGGATTATATTTACATCTATAACAGTCACCATCATATTTAGCATAAGATTTCCCTTTATTCCATCCACTTCTCCAAATTCTTTTATTTAATGGACAATCTTCAATATAGTACATGCAGTCTTCCAAAGTATCAAAATCTTCAGGATATTTGATATATTTGATTTCTTTTTCATCACAGTAATCTTTCAATTTACTTTTTAACCGTTCGAGTTTAAGCCCATATTTAGGATTATTTATCCAATATTTATATGCTGTTTCATCTATTAGCATTCTTTTATATTCCTCGTCTTTCAACAAATAATTTTTATTTGAATACAATTTCATGATTATTTTACTTGCATTTACCTCAATAGCGGGCAAGTTTAATTTCATAATTTTTCTTTCTTTTTCCCGGGTTACTTCATGAGTAACCTTTATTTCAACGATCAAACTTTTACTTTTAGATTTAATTATAATATCTGGTATAATAGAACCCAACTTTGATTCAAGAGAAATATCATCAATTTGAACTTCCGTTTCTTCAATAACAGAAACACTTGTTCCAGGATAATTTATTTGAGGTGTTACAAAATACTTTTCTTTACTTATAATTTCCTTTGATAGTCTATGGACAATAGTTTCGATAGCCTGTCCACAATCTGAGTTTTCCAAATGAGCAAAATGATGGTCATTTATATTCCCTTTTCGAGCTATTAATTGTTTCTTGCAACTTGGACAAATACAATTACATTTAAGTCCACTTTCAACATCTTCAATGGTTACCAGTTCATTATCTCTAAATCCGTAAGGTAGCTTTAATTCCATATTTTTAAGAGTATAAGTTTGGATTATTATTATATGTATTTATCATAATATTATACTTCGATTAACTTGCCATAAAATTAATTTTATGCTTAATGTAGATGGGAATTAAAGGAACATTTCATTTCTCTATTATGCTAAATTTGTAATCCGAGTAAAATTTCTTCAAAATAATCTAAATGAATTTTAAACAGAATTCTCATATCATTAGGAGTATAAGATTCTATAGGCCTATAAAATTCATTTAATATTTTCTTTATGCCATCAAAGCATTTTTCTCTTAGAAAAAGTAATAACTCAAAATTTGATGAATTTTTAGGGACTTCAAAGTATTTAAGTAATCCGCTTTTATTGATAAATTCAGATATTTTATTTTCGTCCTCTTGACTTTCCATTCTTTGATTTGAATTAAAATCATTTTCCAATTGACGAAGATAATCAATAAGGGTCAAAGCCATTTTTCTTTGAAATACTATTTTTTCAAAAGAAGGGTACATTGAACCTATTTTAATTAATCCATCTATTTCAATTTCAATAGAACTATGCACACAATCAGTTAATGCTTCCAAGTAACTTATTAACTTATCAGTTTTAGCATAAAGATCTTCATCTGAATTGAAGTTATCTGGAAATTTTAAGTAATTTAAATCGAATATCCATTTTCTCATTTCAATTTTCCAGTAACTCCAGTTTTCTACATCCTTAGTTAATGTTATAACTTCATATTCTAACTTATTCAAAACTTTCTCTTCACCTAAACCACAATCATTCAAAGCTGCCAAATAATAATTTAGTATAATAGAACCGTCTTTTTCATCCCAATCAGTAAATCTATTTTTTGCAATACCTTTAATATATGCAATTTTTTGTTTGATAGGTGGCAAATCTTTCACGATAATTACTCCTGCAATTTTTTTAAAAAAATGTTCTACGCTTTCTTTAATAAGAAAACCATTTTCATATTTAAAATATGTTTTTGCAGCTTCGTCAATTCCATCAAGTAATTTTTCAATAGAGTATTTCTTTAACCATTCTGCTATAGATTTCTTTTCATTATCATTTAAAATAAATGGTTTAATTTTATTGTCAACATAATCAACGAGCATTTCTAAGATACCATTATCTAAGGAGTCTAATGACTTTTTCCATTCAAACATTAATTCAATTTGTTCTCTTTTTTCCTGTAAAATCGCTAATTGATTGTGCTGTTTTTCAATAACAGAATTATCATCAAGTTTCTTATTACTTTTACCATTATTGCATTCGAAACAACTTGTTATTAGATTAATAATAACATTTTCACCTCCAGAAGAAACAGGGTCAATATGATCAACTTGTAGTACAACTTCCGGCGGTCTTTTCCCACAATACTGACAAGTAAACTTATCACGTTTCAATACTTCAAATCGGGTTCTTTTGCTCAATGGTTTTCGTATCGTCATCTTTATATTTTAATTTGAAGAAGATATTTTATACATGGTATTTATATTCCACCGTTAATTTGTAGATGCCAAGTACCAAGCTAATTTAATAATTCCGATTGAAAACCAAATCAATTTTCCATTAACCATTTTACATCTTCAATTTTCCATTTTTTGAATTAACTATACCTAACCACAAATGTACAAATAAATAAATATCCAAATAAATAAAATATTTTTTGTGTCCACAGGAATCATCTTCTGCTCGGGATGCTTTCTTCCACCCTGTGGAGGAACATTCACGATGGCACCTTCGAGCAATTTCAGTAAACCTTGCTGCACACCTTCACCCGAAACAT
The DNA here is from genome assembly GCA_037144095.1 of Bacteroidota bacterium. Taxonomy (GTDB): domain Bacteria; phylum Bacteroidota; class Bacteroidia; order Bacteroidales; family CAIXTV01; genus CAIXTV01. The sequence goes on along the minus strand of JBAWXL010000045.1, from coordinate 438 downwards.
CCCGGGTAATGGAAGGATTATCACCTTTACGTGGAAGATAAATTTCGACAAAGGAATTTACCCGTTGACTCCAGAAGGAAAGATTCCACGCATTGTTCAGATTTTCAACTGTTTTATATTTATTTTCCAACCATTTCGCAAATTTTTTCTGACAAAAATCGCAGTAGCAATAAGGTTCTTCCGCCATCAATTCATTATCAATCTGCCAGGCAATTACATGTTTGTTATCCTTAAACTCATTGGCCAACGCTGTGGCTATTTTCACACAATAGTCACGATAAATTGGATTGTTAATGCAGGCATGACGGCGTTTTCCAAAAGGTTTACGTTCTCCGGTAGCCGTAACCTGCATAATTTCAGGGTGTTTATCATACATCCATTTCGGAATGGCTGCTGTTGGTGTGGCTAAGAAGCTTTCGATTCCGTTATTCGCTAATG
>JBAWXL010000044.1:0-21735 GCA_037144095.1 Bacteroidota bacterium | reverse complement strand
ACTCTCGGTCGATGACGCAAAACCTTCGGTCGTCGTCATGTTTTCGATTGTCGATAGCGTAAAACCTTCGGTCGTCGTCATGTTTTCGATTGTCGATAGCGCAAAACCTTTGGTCGTCGTCATGTTTTCGATTGTCGATAGCGCAAAACTCTCGGTCGATATCACAAATAACCCGATCATCGACATTTGCCCTAAAATCATAGTCACTTTTCCCAAAAATATGATGATGAGCAATCAGGTCACTGAACCAACCAAACCGGTCGTTAAGCCTGTCGAAACGCAGCACTTCACACTTCGACAAGCTCAGTTTCCGCCCCGTTCGTTGAGCCTGTTGAAACGACACTCTGTGAAACGACACTTCGACAAGCTCAGTGACCTCAGTGACCTCTTTTCAAATCCTTTCAATCAAAAACTCATCTTGTCTCAATTTATTTTTTTACTTTAGCACTCCAAAAAACATTTTTTAAAAACCAAAAGAAATAGAACGCGGATAACACAGATGCCAAGCAACACGGATTTAAACGCCTGCCTGACGATAGTCAGGCCTGCCTGCCGTCTGGCAGGCCTGACTACCGTCAGGCAGGGATTAAAAATCAGCGATCATCAGCGTTTGCAAATCCGCTTTATCCGCGTTCCAAAATCAAAAGAGTTAAAATAATAATTTTTCATTTATCTTTGCATGATAAAATAAAACCAAATACACTTAACATGTTAGATGTTCATCCACAATATATAACCAATAGTACGGGCAAAACACTTTCCGTAATTTTACCTGTAAGAGAATTTAACAGCATTATCGAAGAGTTGGAAGAACTTGATGATATACGCTTATTTGATGAAGTGAAAGCTGCGGGTGAGCCTTCTGTGCCTATTGATGAAGCCTTTATATTTATCGAACATCTTTCTAATAATAAATGTCCGGATTTTTCAAATAAACAATAGTTCGTATATTTGCACTACATATTAATTATATAAACATAAAACCATTAAGAAATGAAAGAAGTTACACTTTATATTCAAGACAATAAATATAAGTTTTTTATGGATATTGTTCGAAACTTTGATTTTGTGAAAATTGGCGCAGTGGATAAAGGCGACCCTAAAGAAGAAATTCTGGCGAATGTGAGAAAAGGCTTGGAAGAAGTAAAGCTAATTGAACAAGGGAAGCTTACGGCACGCCCCGCAAAAGAATTTTTAGATGAACTATAAAGGATTAAAAAATCAGCTTAATGAATAAACCATTATCTTTGCATAAAACAATTACAATATGACACGAATTTCAGGCATAAAGATAGAAAACGACAGCAAGGGAGTTCCCGCATTTGTTCGTATAGATTTAAAGAAACACAAAGAGATACTTGTACTTTTAGAGCAAAAAGGGGCAATAGAACTTGAACCGGAAATAAATCCAGCCGATTATATTACGAGCGACGAACTTATGAAAAGGCTAATTCCAAGAATAGAAAAACTTTTTGAAAAATGAACGTTTTTTATTCTGCAAAGGTCGAAGATTATTGGTTTGATTTGGTAAAAGTATTGCATGAGAAACATTATTTTTCAGACCTAAACAATGCGATAAACTACGTTTTAAAACTCAGGACCGAAATTGAGCAAACTATTCATTTAAGGCAAACCTATAAAACACCAACAGTACTAAAGCAGTATGGATTACATTATAAAAAATTCTCAATTAGCGAGCGCACCACATGGGTTGTCATTTATACGATTATTGAAGACACGTATTATATCAATTTCATAACAAATAATCATTCAAAAGAAGCCGCTTATCTCCACGGTTTAAATTAGCATTTACCTCAACCATTTAAAAATAAACCAAAAGAAATAGTACGCCGATAACACAGATGCAAAGTAACGCGGATTTATACGCCTGCCTGACGGTAGTCAGGCCTGCCTGCCGTCAGGCAGGGATTAAAAAATCAGCATTCATCCGCGTTTGCAAATCCGCGTCATCCGTGTTCCAAATAAGAAATAGAACGCAGAGGTAAAACATCACAAATTTATTTTTAATAATAATATGCTCAATAAAGAAAAATAGATACATTTGCAATAACAAATCAAACCAATATGTAGAAAATAAAGAAATATAAAAATATAGCGTTAGTTGAGTTCTGTATCTAAAAATCTACCAATTTTATTTATATCACAGGAAAGTAAGCATAACGCCACGTCAAGGCGTGGTCGTTGTTTTACTTGTGATATGGGTTTTGGTAGAACCTTAGATACAGTGAGGCAAATGTACCACGCTGTTTTTTTATTTCTGAAAATATTATATAAATCGAAATTTTAAAAACAAATCAAATAAATTCAATTAAAAACAATCAAAAACAAAAAAACATGAAAAAACAATTCTTCTTTCTGATGATTGCCTTAATGGCAATGAATGCTAATGCCAAGGTATGGCGTTTAAACAACAGTGGTGGCCATGCCGATTTTACAACTTGGACTGCTGCATATAATGGAGCAAGTGCCAATGATACCATTTATGTGGAAAGTTCTCCAACAAGTTATGGTGATGCCAATCTTAGCAAACCTCTTGTTTTAATTGGTACAGGTTATTTTCTTCAAGAAAATCTGCCAACTCAATATAAAAACATTTGGAATGCTTCGTTTAATCGTATAGATTTTCGGACAGGTAGTGAAGGAAGCAAAATGTTTGGATTGAACTGTAATGATGGTGTTTATATTTATTGTGGTAATATAGTTGTTTCAAAGAATAAAATAATTGATGTATATTTAGGTGGAGATAATAATTATAATAATATTAAAATTTCGCAAAACTTTATTGGATATATTTATAGTGGCGGAACAAATACAATAACTAATGTGATTATAAATAACAATTTCATTTATAAGGTTTGGCCTGCGTGGTCTGATTATAGACCTTCTTCAATAATTTTACAATCCAACATATCTGGATCTATAATTAATAATACCATTTCAGGAGGATTTTTTTATTTAGCTTGGTGGGAGCAGACATTTTCACCAGCCATGCAAGTTAATGGATTTTATATTGTAAATAATATAATTAGACAGGGGGCTATTGAAAATAATGGTGTTTCAAATCTTTCCTCAAATAATATTTGTAATAGCACCCAATTGACAGCAATAGATGGCAATCAAGTTAATGTAGATATGTCAACTGTTTTTGTTGGTTCAGGTTCAACAGATGGGCAATGGAAGTTAAAAGCTGGCTCTCCAGCTATTGGGGCAGGAATAGGTGGTGTTGATTGTGGTATGTTTGGGGGTTCAGAGCCTTATGTACTTTCGGGTATGCCTTCTATCCCTGCTATATATGATATTGTAATGCCCACCGCGGTAGTGGGCAATGCTAATTTGCATGTAAACGTAAAAGCAAAAGCACATTAATTATCATACACGTTACAGATAAAAATTGAAGAAATGAAAAAGAAACTTTTCATTCGCAATATGCTGTTGTTATGGATTATGGTGTTGCTTTGCGTGCAAGCCAGGGCAGGCAATTATTTTATGATGGTATTAACAGATACTATGAGTATAGATAGTTTGCTACCTGCTAATATCGTAGCAATAGAATATTTTATTGATACAGATCCGGGTTTTGGCTATGGCACAGCAGTAAATACAGCTCTTGCGGATACTATAAACATGGCATTTGATATTCCCATGCAGGCGATCCCTAATGGGCTTCATACCATCTACTTCAGAGCAAAAGACGATAAAGATAAATGGAGCATCACCCATTGGACAACCTTTATGAAAATGCCTGATGAGGTAGGGAATAATGACACCTCTGCTAATCACCAAAACATTACCCAATTAGAGTATTTCATCGATGCCGATCCGGGTTTTGGCAATGGCACTGCAATTAGCACAACTATAGCCGATTCAATAAACTTAGGCTTCGATATCTCCATGCTAATCGTCCCCAACGGGCTTCATACCATCTACTTCAGAGCAAAAGACGATAAGGATAAATGGAGCATCACCCATTGGACAACTTTTATGAAAATGCCTGATGAGGTGGCAAATAATGATACCTCTTCTACTCATCAAAACATTACCCAATTAGAATATTTCATCGATACCGATCCGGGTTTTGGCAATGGCACAGCAATCAACACAGCCTTTGCAGATACCATAAATATTGGTTTCGATATCCCAATGCAAACCGTCCCCAATGGGCTTCATACTATTTACTTCAGAGCTAAAGACGATAAAAATAAATGGAGCATCACCCATTGGACAACTTTTATGAAAATGCCTGATGAGGTAGCAAATAATGATACCTTTACAACAACTCATCAAAACATTACCCAATTAGAATATTTCATCGATACCGATCCTGGTTTTGGCAATGGCACAGCAATCAACACAGCCTTTGCAGATACCATAAATATGGCATTTGATATACCCATGCAAACTGTCCCCAATGGGCTTCATACCATCTACTTCAGAGCAAAAGACGATAAAGATAAATGGAGCATCACCCATTGGACAACCTTTATGAAGATGCCGGATGAGGTGGTAAATAATGATACCTCTGCAGCAACTCATCAAAACATTACCCAATTAGAGTATTTCATCGATACCGATCCGGGTTTTGGCAATGGCACAGCCGTCAGTACAGTCATAGCAGATACCATAAATATAGGTTTTGATATCCCTATACAAACCGTCCCCAATGGGCTTCATACCATTTACTTCAGAGCTAAAGACGATAAGAATAAATGGAGCCTAACGCATTGGGTAATTTTCATGAAAATGCCTGATGAGGTCGTAAATGTTGATTCTACAGCTATCAATAAAAAGATTACGCAAGTAGAATATTATTTCGATACAGACCCGGGCTTTGGCAATGGCATTGCCAAAGCAACAGCCGATAGCATTGATATTTCGCAAGATATTGATATTAATCTGTTGGGTGTAAGCTATGGCATGCACACCCTTTATGTTAGAGCAAAAGACGATAATAATCATTGGAGTCTTACGCATTTCAAGAAAATACCCCCTATGCCAGCCGGAGAAATCACAGGGCTTACTTCGGTTTGCCAGCCAATAGATAGTATTTTATACACGGTTCCGCCCATCTATTTTGCTACTTCTTATATCTGGACATTACCCAATGGTTACATTGGCACAAGCGATACGAATTTTATCTGGATTAATTATTCTTTATTAGCTCATTCAGGTTCCATTCGCGTAAAAGGTCACAATGAAGTGGGAGATGGACAAGAATCTTCTTTGCCCATAACGGTTCATCCTTTGCTTAATACAAGCATAAACCCCGAGCTTAATACATTTTGTGCAGGCGAGAGCATGTATCTTAATGCAGTGGTACTAAGCGGAGGTGATGCGCCCAGATATCAATGGTATCTAAATAATCTTCCTGTAAGCAACGATGCCGCCTATAGTTTTCAACCTCAAGAGGGCGATAGCGTTTATTGTACAGTGGTTTCCGATTTGGGTTGTTTAGTCATCAAAGATGCACAAACAGAGGTTAAAGTCTACCATCAGGGCACCGACAGAACCCTGCGTGTAAAACTTTTCTTAGAAGGATTATTTGATAAGGCAACCGCCATCATGCATGAAGCTCAGGATATTGATTTCAACACAGGAAATGTTTTCCCAATGTTTGGTGCAGGCACTGCCGATAAGATAGACATTGAAGTGCATCAGGGAGACGATCCTTATAGCACTTTCTTATCACAAAACAATGTAAGTTTATCCACCACCGGCTTTGCCGACCTTGTTGGCAAATGCGAGGACAATGGGAACTATTATATTTCCATCAAAAGCCGCAACCATTTGGAAACCTGGTCAGCTATGCCGGTTCCTTTCAACACCAATCCGGTAATATACGATTTCACTACCAGTGCATTCGATGCCTATCAAGCCCCGGGAGGTAACGACCCTCAAATTCAACTCCTGCCCGGCATCTTCGCCTTCTACCTCGGCGATTTAGACCAAAGTCTCAGCATAGATTTCGATGATTTCAACCTCTTCGAGCCTTATATGAACGAAGGTATCTACGGCTTCACCATAGCCGATTTCAACGGCAATGGCTTATGCGATTTCGACGATTTCAACCTCTTTGAGCCACGGCTCAACATGGGACCATTTACACAATATCCTGGGATGATGAAGTAGGCTAATAGACTTTTAGGGATTTAGTTGTTAAGACATTTAGGAAAAGCCCCGTGTTCTAAAATTCAAGTCTCAAGCCACAAGGAGTTGAGTTAAACCTAACAGGTTTCTAAAACCTGTTAGGTTTTTTAAGGTGTTAGACTTATGACTATTAACTTAATTTCGACAAAAGCTTGGCCGCAAAAGAGTAAGCCTTTGATGTTTTTTGATTTACACCCAAAATGCATTGAATAAATTATCTTAAGCGGAGGTATAAGATGTCAAAATTAATTGTCAGGATGTCGAAATTAAAAGAATTTTTTCTATGAAATTATCTATGTTGTAGTGCTCTATTAAAAAAATATTACTTTTGCGCTAAAGAAAAATTGTATGCAGGCAACTTTTGACATTGTTTTCGTGTCATAGTATAGAGTTATAATGCAAAACTTTTAAATGAATAAATTCATGAAAAAAATACTTCTTATTCTAAGTTTAATATTATCGGTTCAGATAGTATTGGCACAAGTACCCGCCAAACCGGCAACACCAACAGGCGCAACGCCATTATGTCAGCATGCTGCTAACACGGATTACACAACAACAGGTGCCACAGGGGCAACGTCTTATACGTGGGGTATATTTCCGGCTAGTGCAGGAATAATTACGGGCACAGGGACAACAGGTACCGTAACCTGGGGTATAAACTTTAGCGGAATCGCAAAAATATTTGTAAAAGGGGTGAATGCCAATGGAACCGGAATACCTTCTGATACGCTTTATGTAACCATTACGCCATTGCCTTCTAAGCCCGGTACTCCAGTAAGTACCTCCCCAATATGTCAGGGCACTGTCAATTCTTACGTTGTTACCTCTGGTGCCACAAATGCTACATCCTATCAATGGTTTTTAGTTCCTGCTGCAGCCGGTGGGATAACAGGCACCGGTACAATGGGTACTGTAACCTGGAGTCCAAGTTTTACAGGAATTGCCCGTGTTATTACTTTTGGGATAAATGCTTGCGGACAAGGTCCGGTTTCGGATACGATTATGATAACCGTTAATCCTCTTCCACTACAACCGGCAACTCCGGTTGGGATTACCCCAATATGTATAAATGCAGCTAATTCTATATTTACAACAGCAGGGGGAACATATGCTACCTCTTATCAGTGGTATATATTGCCGGCAACCGCAGGAACCATTGTTGGAAGTAGCACAGGGTTAAGTGATACGGTAGATTGGGTGAATACCTATTCGGGAATAGCCAAAATATTTGTAAAAGCTGTGAATGCATGTGGTTCAAGCGTGGTGTCGGATACTTTATCAGTAACAATAACGCCCCTACCGGGGAAGCCTGGTATACCAACAGGACCAAGCCCATTGTGTCAAGGATCCGCGAGCACCAATTATACAACCACAGGAGCCACAAATGCTACTTCTTATCAATGGTATATATTGCCAGCTACTGCTGGAAGCATAACAGGAACTACTACAACTGGTACCGTAAACTGGAATGTCAATTTTTCAGGGATAGCAAAGATTTTTGTTCGGGGAGTGAGTAATTGCGGAACGGGTCCGTTAGCATCAGATACGTTGTATGTTACCATTAATCCTTTGCCCGGCAAACCCGGTACCCCTGTAGGAACATCTCCAATTTGTCAGGGCAATCCCTTGACTTCGGTTTTTGCTACTTCAGGTTCAACAAATTCCACAAGTTTTACGTGGTCAATAATTCCCGCAACGGCAGGCACCGTTACCAGCAATGGCACCACAACTACACCCACTATAACCTGGAATCCTAATTTTTATGGTGTTGTTCGTATTATTGCATTTGGAATTAATGCCTGCGGGCAAGGTCCTGTATCGGACTCTTTAATGATTACTATTAATCCATTACCCCTTAAACCTACTATCCCAACGGGAACAACTCCCTTGTGTATGGATGCGGTGAATTCGATATTTTGCACAACAGCAGCCACCTTTGCTACTTCATATCAGTGGTATTTATCACCCACAGCAGCAGGCACTATTTTAGGTATTGGGACTACGCTTTGCGATACAGTGGATTGGAGTGCTACTTTTAGCGGTGTAGTTAAAGTATTTGTTAAGGGAGTTAATTCATGTGGTTTTGGACCTGCTTCTGATACTTTATCGGTTACGATTAATCCCTTACCCGGAAAACCTGCAACTCCAACCGGTACCACCCCATTATGCCAGGGTGCGCCTGCAACCAACTACACTACAACCGGAGGTACTAATTGCAATACTTATCAATGGTATATACTGCCAGCCACAGCAGGGACAATTGCAGGGACTACAACTACCGGAACCGTAACCTGGAATGCAAACTTTACAGGGGTTGCAAGAATATTCGTTAGAGGAATAAATAACTGCGGAAATGGTCCTTTATCCTCAGACACTTTATTTGTAACCGTTAATCCCTTACCAGCAAAAGCAGGAACACCCGTTGCCAATTCGCCAATATGTCAGGGGACACTTACTACCATAGTTGTCACATCAGGTGCAACCAACGCAACAAGCTACTTATGGAATATTATTCCTGGAACAGCAGGAACCATTGCCGGAACCGGAACCAACGCCACTATTACATGGACCCCAAGTTTCACAGGAGTTGTGCGCATTATTGTATTTGGAGTGAATGCTTGTGGACAAGGACCCGTATCCGATTCATTAATGATAACGGTTAATCCTTTACCGGGGAAACCCGCAGTACCAACTGGTCCAACTCCTTTGTGTATGGGAGCAGCTGCAACCGCATACACAACCACAGGGGGAACTAATGCTGTTTCTTATGTGTGGTATATATTGCCAGCCACCGCAGGAACTATTGCAGGCACCGGAACTACTGGTACTGTTACCTGGCTTTCTACATTTAGCGGCATAGCAAAGATATTTGTTAAAAGTGTGAATGCTTGTTGAACGAGTATTGTATCGGATACTTTGTCAGTAACAATAAATCCTTTGCCGGGAAAACCTGCAACTCCAACCGGAACCTCTCCATTATGCCAGGGAGCACCTCCCACTACTTTTACTACAACAGGAGGCACCAATTGCACCACTTATCAATGGTATCTATTACCAGCCACAGCTGGAGCTATTGCAGGCACCGGAACAACCGGCACTGTCACTTGGACTGCTACTTTTAATGGAGTAGCCAAGATATTTGTGAGAGGGATAAATGCTTGTGGAAATGGATTGTTGTCGTCAGATACTTTATCGGTTACCATCACACCTCTTCCTTCGAAACCAGGGACACCAGTAGCACCATCGCCTTTATGTCAGGATGCCGCCAATACCAATATTGTTACCTCAGGAGGTGCTAATGCGACATCTTATAACTGGGTATTGCTTCCAACTACTGCAGGTACTATCACAGGAACCACCACAGCAGGTGTTATAGACTGGAGTCCTACTTTTAATGGAATAGCCAGTATTATTGTTTTTGGGGTGAATGCATGTGGAACAAGTGTTGTTTCTGATACCCTAAAAATTACGATAACACCTATCCCAAGCAAACCTGCAACTCCAACCGGAACAGTTTCACTTTGCCGCGATGCAGCTAATACGATTTACGCTACCACAGGTGGTGCTAATGCAACTACCTATCAGTGGACATTGATTCCTGCCACAGCAGGCGCTATAAGTGGGACAGGACTTAACGGAACTGTTGATTGGACTGCCACTTTCGTTGGGGCTGCGAAGATAGTTGTTAAAGGAATAAATGCTTGTGGTACGAGTGTTGACTCAGATACTTTAACTGTTGATATTCATCCAACACCTATACCTAGTTTGGGGAATGATACTATAATATGTTCAAACAATCCATTAAGTTTAACTCCAGGGGTATATGCTGCCTATTTATGGCAAGATAATAGTACGAATGCCACTTTTTCAGCAACTACTACAGGAATCTATTGGGCGCAAATTACGGATAACTTCGGTTGCATAGGAAGAGATTCGATAAATGTTTTATTTATTAATCTTATTGCAAATGCAGGTAATGATACAACTGTTTGTCCATCTACTCCATTGGTATTAACAGGTAGCGGCGGAATTAGTTATCAATGGAGCACCAGCCCGAGCGATACTACCCAACAAGTTACAGTTGCCCCAATAGTAACTACAGTTTATTATTTAACGGTATCTGCCAATAGTGCTGGTTGCACTGCAACTGATTCGGTTACGATTACAGTGCTTCCTCAAATTCATGTGACTGTAAATCCCATCTCTGCAGAATTATGTTTAGGTGAAAGCATTACAGTCACTGCTTCAGGTGGTCTGACTTATCTTTGGAACGGTGGATCGACAGATAGTGTAATAACCATATCACCCACCAGCAATACGGTTCTGAATGTAACGGGATTTGATGGTTGCGGTAGCGATACTGCTAATTCAATAATTCTTGTTCATCCTTTACCTGACCCTGCATTTAATACACACCCAATCTCATTAGCGAATATTGATTTCCCTGTGCTTTGTTATGGTGCTACAAATGATTCATTAACGTATAGCTGGTTTGCAAATAACATAGCCGGAAGTGGAAGTCCGGCATCCTACTCTTTCTCCGAACCGGGCACTTATATAATTTCTTTAACCGTAACAAACAAATGGGGATGTGTAGATTCGAGTTCACAACTGATGACCATAAAGGATAATGATGTGAATATTTGGGTTCCCAATGCTTTTTCACCAGATTTTAATAACAGGAACGATGTTTTCAAACCTATTTGTGAGAGAGAGTTAGAATCATACGAATTGCATATTTTCGATAAGTGGGGCGAGCAAGTGTTTTTTACTACTGATATTGAAAAAGGATGGGATGGAACATTTAAAGGACAGATAAGCAATCCTTCGACCTATGTTTGGATCATTTATTATAAGACGTATGGTTTGTATCTAAAACACAAACTGACTGGTAAGGTCACACTGATTAGGTAATTAAATTCAAATTAAATTAAGCGGATATTTTTTATATCCGCTTTTTTTTTACCTTTGTAGCATCAATTAAGGGGTGCCCTAACATTCGGGCTGAGATCAAACCCATGGAACCTGATCCGGGTAATGCCGGCGGAGGGAGTGAGTTTTCAATATTTTTCAGAGTTTTCATCCCTTTTATTTATATATTTAAATTAATTAAGATGAAACGTTTACAATTATTTTTTTTGATGGCAATGCTATTGCCTGTTTTTTCATTTGCACAATTTTCATTAAGTGGAAAAGTGTATGATAAAGAAACTAAACAACTATTAAAAGGGGCTTCGGTTCAAGTGAACGATGCTTTTGGAATGGCTACTTTAGATAAAGATGGCTCTTTTCAGTTTACTCATTTAAAAAAAGGCAGGGTGAGTGTCAAGGTAAGTTTTGTTGGGTATTTGAATTACGAATCTATTATTTCAATTTCGAAAGATACCAGCATTGATATCTTTTTATTAAAATCAAGTTTTTTAAGCGATGAGGTAATAATTAAAGCAACCCGCGTTGAAGATAAAGCCCCGATAACGGTAAAAAACATAGAAAAGAAACAAATACAACAAATCAACCTGGGTCAGGATTTGCCTTTTATCTTGAATAATATGCCCTCAACTGTGGTAACCTCTGATGCTGGAGCAGGAGTTGGTTATACCGGCATTCGAATCAGAGGAAGCGATATTACACGCATAAATGTTACTATCAATGGCATTCCTCTTAATGACCCTGAGTCGCATGATGTGTATTTTGTTAATATGCCTGACTTTGCTTCTTCCATTGATAATATTCAGGTACAAAGAGGAGTGGGGACCTCTTCTGCCGGAGTGGCTTCGTTTGGGGCTGCAATAAATATACAAACTTTGAAATGTATTCCTGATCCTTATGCTGAGTTGAATCTTTCGTATGGTTCGTTTAATACTCAAAAATATAATCTCAACTTTGGAACCGGGCTAATTAACGGACACTGGACTGTTGATGGAAGATTATCGAAAATTACTTCAGATGGCTACATAGATAGAGCTTTTTCTGATTTGAAATCCTTTTATGTTTCGGGGACTTATTATGGGGAAAAATCTTTATTAAAGCTGAATATATTTTCAGGAAAGGAACATACTTATCAGGCTTGGTATGGTGTGCCGGAAGACTTATTGGCAACCGACAGAACTTATAATCCATATACTTATAAAAATCAAACCGACAATTATCAGCAAGATCATTATCAACTCATTTGGTCGAAAGAGATAGGTAAAAAATTCAACTTAAATCTTGCTGCACATTATACGCATGGGGCAGGTTATTATGAAGAATATAAGGAAGACCAATCTTTTGCTGATTATGGTTTGCAGAACGTAATTATTCAGAATGATACCATAACCAAAACCAATTTAATCAGGCAGCGCTGGCTTGATAATGATTTTTATGGAACCACATTCTCATTGAATTATGAGGAAAAATCGAAACTAAAACTTACGCTGGGTGGTGGTTGGAATAGATATGAGGGAAAGCATTTCGGGAAAGTGATTTGGGCTGAGTATGCTTCAAATTCAAATCCTGAGGATGATTATTATTCAAACACGGGAGTGAAAACTGATTTTAATATGTATGCAAAAGCATTGTATCATGTTATGGGAAGATGGAGTTTGTTTGCCGATATTCAATACAGAACGCTTACGTATTCTTTTCTGGGATATGACAACGATTTCCTTAATGTAGACCAAAAAGTTACGCTCAACTTTTTAAATCCTAAAATCGGTTTAACCTTTGATCTGAACGAAAGAAACAGCTTCTATGCATCTTATGGAATAGGCAATAAGGAGCCAAACCGCGACGATTATGTTGAGTCGACTCCTGCAAGCAGACCAAAACCCGAACGTCTTAATGATTTCGAGTTGGGACATCAATTCCATTCGAAAAAGTTTTCTTTGCAGACGGATGTATTTTATATGAAATATGAACAACAATTGACCTTGACAGGCAAAATAAACGATGTGGGTTCTTATACCCGCATCAATGTCCCAAACTCGCATAGGTTGGGGATTGAATTTGATGGAAGTTATACGGCAGCTTCTTATTTAAAACTCTTTGCAAACGCTTCGATAAGTGAAAATAAAATAGACAAGTTTGTTGAATATATCGACAATTGGGATGATGGTTCGCAGCTTGCAATTGAACATCACAACACTGATTTGGCATTTTCGCCTTCGGTGATTGCTTCAGCAGGGGTTTCGGTTTTTCCGTTGAAATATTTCTACATAAATTTAAGTGGTAAATATGTTGGCAAACAATATTTGGACAATACTTCTGATGAGGGGCGTATGTTGAAAGATTATTTCACAAGCGACATCAAACTATCGTATACCATTAAAACCAAAATCATTAAAGAAATTGAGTTTAACCTGATGGTGAATAATCTTTTCAGCAAGAAATATGAATCGAATGGTTGGACCTATAGCTATATTAATCAGGGAGCGCAAAGCACCGAAAACTATTATTATCCGCAAGCCGGAATTAATTATTTGGCAGCCATCAGAATTAAATTGTAAGAGAAAAGCTTAATCGGGAGTGTTGCAATTGCAAGAGTTCGAAAAAAACAATTCGGTGTTGGGCAATAAGTTTTCGATTGTTTTTTTTCGTTTATCGTTCATATAAATTAAACGCATATCCAACTTCCGAAGTTGTTTGAGTTTTGATATTTCGGGCGGAAGCACCACGATTTCGTTTTGCCAAAGCAGAAACTCCTCGAGCTTGCTCAATTTCCCTATTTCGGGTGGGAGTTTGTTGATATAGTTTTGGCTAACATCCAACAAAATTAAATTGCCCAAACTTCCTATTTCGGGCGGAAGGCTTGGCAGATAGTTTTTTGAAAGATTCAGCGAAATCAGATTAGGCAGGTTTTCGATTCCGGGAGGGATTTCCTGTAATTTATTTTTACTTAAATTCAATTCTTTTAGGTTGCGAAACCTGAACACATCGGCCGGCACTTTTCTTAGTTTGTTTTTTGTCAGGCTGAGGCGAAAAACAGAGTCGGGCGAAAGCAAGGCTTCGTTCAGTGAAGTAAACACCTTATATTGCTCCAATTCTTTCTTCACAGAGGTTTGCGCAATAGAGTGGCAACTCAGCCAAAATAAACCTACAGCAAACAACAATCTCAGACGGGGCATGGCAAAAATGAACTAAAGTTGGCGTATTTCACAAGAACTTCGGCAGCGTTTGTTTTATCCACATGAAGTTGTGCTTTCATGGCATCGATTCCCGAAAATTTCGTTTCATTGCGCAATCGTTCTAAAAAGTAAACACGAATGTTTTTCCCATAAATATCTCTGTCGAAATTGAAAAGATGAGCTTCAATGGTGCGATTCATGAAATCGAAAGTAGGTCGCACACCAATGTTCAACATGCCGTCGAAAAATTCGTTTTCTATTTCAGCCTTAATGGCATACACCCCATTCCTGGGCAAAAGTTTATCTGCATTATCGGGCTCAACGTTTGCCGTTGGAAAACCAATCTGATGTCCCAGCCGGTTGCCTTCGACCACGGTTCCGGTAATAAAATAAGGATAACCCAACAATGCATTTGCCATTGCCAGCTCGCCTTCCAACAGGGCATTTCTTATTTTGGTAGAACTAATCGAAATGCTGTCCATCAACTGATCGGCAATTTCCTCATATTCGAACTGATATTTTTTACTTAAATCAATCAAATCATTATGGTTTCCTTCGCGCCGCTTGCCAAATTGGTGTTCGCGTCCGACGATGAGTTTTTTCAACTGAATTTTCTCGATAAGATAATCTTTGGTAAATTCTTCGGCAGACAAAGAAGAAAATTCTTTTGTAAATTCGAGAATTATCAGGTGGTCGATGCCGGTTCGTTCGAGCAAACATATCTTTTCGGCGTCGCTTGATAGGATGAAAAAGTCGTCGCGTTCGGGAAAAAGAATCTTGCGAGGATGAGGTTGAAAAGTAATTACCACCGAATTTCCGCCTATTCGCCGCGCTTCTTCTATCAATCTTTTCAACACTTCATGGTGCCCAAGATGCAGCCCATCAAAGGTTCCAATGGTGACAACAGGCAAATGAATTGGGTTTAAATTGTTGATGCCGTAGCTTATAATCATCTTTTCCGAATAAGTTTTAGAGAGTGTAAAATTAGTAAAATTTTCGAGATAAGACTTTTAGGTTGGTAGCGGTTTAGACTTTTAGGTTGGTAGCGGTTTAGTCATTTAGGCTTTTAGACATTTAGGGAAGACCCAAGTTTCAAATTTCAAAATCAAAATTTCAAGGGTGCACACCTTTGAATTTTGTTGCGGTATGCTTTCTTTAAGTTGCGTTGTGTTAGATTGAGAGCATTAAAATTGAGCGTGAGAGATTCTAAAGTGAGCTTTAGAAGGTTTAAAATGAGCGTGAGGAGTTCTAAAGTGAGCTTTAGAAGCTCTAAAGTGAGCGTGAGAGACTTTAAAGTCGACTTTAAAAGCTCTAAAGTCAGCTTTAGAAGTTTTAAATTGAACTTTAGAAGCTCTAAATTGAACGCGAGAATTTTACATATTTGCTTTAAAGATATGAATATGTGTTAATTGAACATAAACAAAGTATTAAATATGCAGGGATTTCTAATATTATCAAGGAATGTGTAGACCTCATGAAGGCTCAAAAGGTATTTGCAGCAAAAATGCAATTCTCACTTAAGACCAATTCGAATATTTTCATATAAACAAGAAAAATAAAAATTATTTTCCGCATCTAATTTTTATGTACTTTTGAATGGGTTTAAACCCACCCTTTAAAATGAAATATTCACTCATCATATTATTGATTTTCTTTTGGCTGGAAGGTGATGCACAAACTAATTTGGTGCCGAATCCGAGTTTTGAATTTGCCCTTGACTGTACTGGAGCTGAAATTACTAGAGCTGCTCCTTGGTTTACACCAGCTAATACTTGCGATTATTTCAATTCATGTTTTTATTCACCATTTTATTTCCCTTGTGGAGGTGGAAGCGTACCTAATAATAATTTCGGATTTCAAGAAGCAAGAACAGGTCAAGCATACGCAGGAATTGGGCTTTGTGAATTAGGGGATCCTTTGGGTGGTTATCGTGAATATATAGAAGTAAAATTATTGGATACATTAAAAAGAGGAAGGATTTATTGTGTAGAATTTTGGGTATCATTAGCTCGAATTTGCCAATCTCCACTTCCAATTGGAATTGATGCTATTGGAACTTATTTTTCAAATGATACACTTAAATATTCTAGTAATGATACAAGTCTTGTTTTTAATGTTGCAGCACAGATACAAAATCCTGAATGGAATATTATTACTGATACTACCAATTGGGTAAAAGTTTCAGGATGGTTTGTTGCACAAGGAGGTGAAAGTTATATGACTATTGGGAATTTTAAAAGAGATGAGAATACACATACTTTAGTAGCTTATACCAATACTCCCGGTTCAAATGGCGATATTGCATATTATTATATTGATGATGTTTCAGTAATAAGATGTGATTCAATTAGCCCATTTTCGGAAGGGGGTATTGTGATTTATCCAAATCCAACAGAAGATGAGTTTAATATAGAAGTAAAAGGAAATACTGCTGAAATTAGTTTTGAGATATTTAATTCTACAGGGCAATGGGTTTATAAAGGGAGTATGATAGAAAAAGCGCTGATTCCAACCCATGGTTTTGCTGCGGGGATGTATGTGGTGAGGCTTAATGTTGGCGGGCATTGGGTGTATAAGAAGCTGCTGAAGAATTGACTAGGGACAATGAAGAGTTAGCATTTATGAAGCAAGTGAAATCATTTGGCATTATTAATAACAACAAAAGCCTGTGTTTTGGCACAGGCTTTTATGTTCAAACGGCATCAGACATGCGATTAAAAAGGCAAATCGTCGTCGGGTGCGGGTTGCAATGGAATGTCGATGTGAGAAGAAGCTTCGCTCACATGGCTGTTTGATTGTGGTGGAGGTGCATCCTGTGCACTTCCTTCACGACGAGCTCCGAGCATGGTAAAAGTTTCTCCTTCAATTTCAGTCACATAATGTTTAACATTGTTTTGGTCGTCCCAGGTGCGGCTTCTGATTTTACCTTCTAAATAAATAGAGCTTCCTTTACGAAGGTATTTTTCAGCCACCTCGGCAAGTCCGCGCCAAACAATAATACTATGCCATTCTGTTTTTTCAACTTTTAAACCATCTTTGTTTTTGTAGCTTTCAGTTGTTGCTAATGAAAATGTTGCCTTTTTAACATTGTTTTCATAGATCATAATTTCGGGATCTTTTCCAAGATTTCCCACTAAAATAACTTTATTTACTCCTGCCATAATGTTGTGTTTTAAATTTCTTTCAAAAATACTATTTTTTTTAATTCCTACAACATTTTAAGGGAAAAATATTTCATTCATCTCCAAAAAAATGTTGTACTCAGTGAAAATCGAATTAAAGTACAGCTCTTATTTATCAATAAGTAGTTCTATTGCTTCTAAAAAAGTCTTGTCAGTTGTGAGGATTATTGGATAGAAACCGGCTTCTTCATAAAGATTTCGTCCAATATAGGCTTTAATTCTATTTTTAATCAGGTTTTGTGATAGCGCAATTTCCTTCTGATTTTCAGCCACCCCTTTTTGCTTCGAATAGGCAATAAAATCATTGAAAATGTCGGCACTCACAATAAAACCATTGATAAACTGAACGGGTGTTTTATATTGCTGACGTATGGCCGCACGGTGTTTGTCGGCATAATCTAAAGCAAACTGAAACAAATAGCCTTTATTGCTTACTAAATTGAAATAAGGAGAAATGCCTTCAACCTCTTGCCCTACCTGCACATCGGGTGTAATGCCGCCACCGCCATACACTATTTTTCCCTTTGGAGTTTTAAACTTCAGCGAATCGGGAACAGGCAAAGTGTCGGCTCCATCCTTCGGACTCATCACACGCATCATGAATTCATTATAATAATCATCCACCCCGTTTTGATACGATTTTTGTATGCAACGACCGGTAGGAGTATAGTAGCGGGCAATCGTAAGACGAAAAGCCGACCCGTCTTTCAATTTTATTTGTTCCTGAACCAATCCTTTTCCAAACGAACGCCGACCTACGATAAGTCCCCTATCGTTGTCTTGTATGGCTCCTGCAAGAATTTCGCTGGCAGAGGCAGACCACTCGTCAATTAAAATGATAAGCTCGTTGGTTTCGAAAGCTCCATCCCCTTTTGCATAAGCATATTCGCGCTTATGATGCGCCCCTTCGGTATACACAATTTCTTTTTTGTCGGGAAGCAGTTCGTCGGCAATTTTTATGGCAGTTTCCAAATATCCACCTGCATTACCCCGTAAATCAATAATAAGTTTATTCAAGCCCTGAGACTTTAGTTTTTGCATGGCTTTAATAAACTCTTCGTGGGTTGTGCCTGAAAACGAACTGATTTTGATGTAACCAATGTTTTTATTCACCATATAGGAGAAATCGACACTGTAGGTGGGGATTACATCCCTTGTAATATTAAATTCGAGCAACGAAGCAACACCTCTTCGAAGAATGCCAACTTTAACTTTCGAACCTTTTTCGCCTTTTAGCAGATGCATTACATCGGCATTGGTTATTTTTATTCCGGCAACTTTTTTGCCATCCACTTTCACAATTCTATCGCCCGCTCTGATACCTGCTTTTTCAGAAGGTCCGTTCGAAACGGTATTGACGACCATAATCGTGTCGTTTAGGATGTTGAATTGCACTCCTATTCCTTCGAAATTCCCAACTAAAACATCGTTTGCACTATTAAATTCAACAGCCGGAATAAACACTGAATGTGGGTCAAGACTTTGCAGCATACCGCTGATAGCTAACTCAGTAAGCTTTTGTCGGTTCACTGTATCAACATAGTTTTCTTCAATATAACGAATTATATCATTTATCTTATTATCCTCATTTCGAGGGAAAACAGGTTTTAAATTATTCCCAATAAAAACTCCTATGAGCAATACGATTGCAAAGAAAATTGGGTAGAAAGGATTGTACTTTGGTTTTTGATTTTGCATCTTCATATAAAAAACGTGCAAAGGTATCAAATATTCAGAATGAGAGAGGTCATAATAAAAAAACCATCTGATATTATACAACATCAGATGGTTTTTGTGTGTACCCGGAGCCGAATTTATTTAATTATAATTGATTCAAATTATCTAAAACGTTGAATATAAGACTATATTAAAATATGTTTTTATTCACTTTAATCTATTTTTATTATTCTTAATCATTTTTTTGGGTACTGGGTTTGGGTACCAGAAAAATATTATCTTTGCCGCGTTAAATAAGAATTCCACATGGCAAATATAAATTTTTATCTCAAAACTGGTCAACCAAACAAAAATGGCGAAAAATCTCTTTTAATGCGTATTACGTATGGAAGCACGAGAACAATTATTTTTTTAAATAGAATGGTGCATCCTACCAATTGGAATAGCAATAGGCAAATTGTAAGAACGCCAGGCAAAAGAGAAGCCGATAATAATTATGAAATCATAAACGAAACAATAAAAGTTTTCAGGAATAAAGCAGAAGCGGCACTACTCAATGCGACTAAAATGAATATTGAACTGAATGAACGATATTTGAAATCTTGGTTTTCTGGTAAACACGAAGAAAAAAAAATTAAGACAAATGATTTTTTTGAGCTATTTGAAATTTACCTCGACTCAATAAAGTCAGATAGAGAAGCGAATACAATAAAGGGATATACCACAATCAGGAATTTTCTTAAAGCTTTTGAATCTGATACCGGATATTTTATCAATATCAAAGAGATTGACCACTCGTTTTTAGACGTTTTAAAGAAATATGCTTTAACTAAGCGCAAAATAGCTCACAATTACTTCGCAAAGGTCGTAAGCGTGCTTAAATCGTTCTTAAAATGGGCTAAAGAGCACAAGGTGGTGGTTACAGATGAGTTTAAAAGTTTTTCTTTTGCGGAGAAGGAAAAGGAAGTAATATTTCTGACGTTGGAAGAGTTAATGAGTTTATATGAATTTGACTTTAAAAGTTCCCGCCTGAATAATGCCAGAGATCTTTATTGCTTTGGTTGTTTCACTGGGCTAAGGGTTTCTGATATTATTGGGTTGAAAAACGAACATATTAAAGACGGAAACATTCATAAGACAATCAAGAAATCAAAAAAGCCAGGAATTATTCCACTAAATCAGTTTGCACTTGAAATTTTGGAAAGACACTCTAATCTCTTTGATAGACCTTTGCCAAAAATTTCAGCCCAACGTTTAAATGATTTCATAAAAGAATGTTGCATGATCGCGGGAATTGATGAGCCAACAACGATAATAAAGTTTTATGGAGGCAGAGCTGAAGAAAAAACACAACCCAAATATGAGCTTATTACAACCCATACAGCCAGAAAAACTTTCCTGACAAACAGCATTATTCTTGGAATGAACTATATGGCAGCTAAAGATATGAGTGGACACAAGAAAGAAAAGAACTTCAATAAATACGTGAAGATAGCCGAAGACTTTAAGAAAAGAGAAATGGACAGAACTTGGGGACAGCTTGAAAGCCATAAAAAGAAGGAATAATAGGTGATTAAGTATAAGCTTTATTGATTTTGTACATCTGTACAAGAATCTGTACAGATTATCCGTTGAAAAATTAATTCTAAAACTACAAGGTAATAATTGTTGAAATCCTTATCAGATAAGGATTGTGTATTGTTATAAATTTGGAGATATATCTTCTTTTGAACTAAAAAATTTAATTTTATCTGTATATGGATTTGCTCTTTAATTTCAGTAAAACTTTATAATTCGTCAAATTAGGGTGTTTTCGGCCATAAATCAGGGAAATTAGGTCGGAATTACATTCTTTTTAGTTGAAAATTTTGTACAAATTATTTTCATTTGGTTTTTTTGCTCAAATTTAGTCGTTTTCGAGTAAATTATTCCAAGATGATGTGTTCCCTAATAAACTTTCATGTCCTGATATGTATATTAAATCATCATTATTATGATTTTGAGGAGAAGAGGTTTGTATAGGATTGATGATAATTGATAAGATTTTAATATGAAAGAATGTTTGAAGAAAATAGCAATCTGAATGAGTAGAGAAAAGCCTTCTTTTTTAATTTATAAATTAAAATTTGGAATACTAGTTGTTTTGGCGAAAATAAAATATATTATTAGCGATGCTTGTTATTTTTCTTGAGGAATAAAATTAGGAAATCCAAATATAAACTTATGTAGCTGAAAAATAATATTTGATTTGATGTTTTGTTAAATATGTTTTGTACTTTTGGAGGGTTGATTTGATAAATGTTAAACGAATAAAATTTTCAGTTCATTTTAATTGAATCTAATAAATATATTCATTTTATGGGACATGTAAAAACACAATTTTAGAAGAATGTAAGATTTAAATGAAAGTTTTACTCGATACAAATATCATCATTCATAGGGAAGCTGACAAGATATATAAACTTGACATCGGACAGCTTTTCTTTTGGCTCGACAAACTTAAATATGATAAATATATACACCCATTGACCATTGTAGAGTTAAACAGGTATAAAGATCAAAACTCTCTTAAGTCAATGAATATTAAAATTGAAAGTTACAAT
>JBAWXL010000043.1:0-21944 GCA_037144095.1 Bacteroidota bacterium | reverse complement strand
TTAAAACCGGTGAGCACATCGAAACACTGCAAACCAAAACTTTCGGCAATTTCTTTCAGCAATTCGGTGGTAACAATCGTCTTTACAATGTAATCACCCGCCTGAAGCTGGCCATTATGTTGCATCTGATGTAAAATATAATAAATCAGAATGCTGGCTGCCTGATTTCCATTCAACAACACATACTCTCCTTCAATGTTTTTTACTGCAACGCCAACTCTATCGGCATCAGGATCGGTGGCGAGGGCAATAGCTGCCTGAGTTTCAATGGCTTTTTGCAACGCAAGCGCCATAGCAGCCCTTTCTTCGGGATTGGGGGAGGGGGTTGTTGGAAAATTGCCATCAGGAACGGCTTGATCTTCTACAATAATCACATTTTCGAAGCCAAACAACTTAAGTGCTTTTGGAACTAATGTGATTCCTGTTCCATGAATAGGGGTGTAGACTATTTTAAGGTCTTTATGCTGCTTAATTATTTCGGGAGAAATGGAAAGAGACTTCAGTTTCTCAAGATACACGGTGTCGATGTCGTTTCCTATCATTTGTATTAATTTCGGATTGCCATCAAATTTCACATCTTCAACCGAGGCTATTTTCTGAACTTCGTTAATTACATTGACATCGTGAGGACTTACCAATTGCCCGCCATCATTCCAATAGACTTTATAACCGTTGTATTCTTTAGGATTATGAGATGCTGTTATCACGATGCCACTTTCGCATTCCAGATATCGTATGGCAAACGACAATTCGGGAGTTGGGCGAAGATTGTCGAACAAATACACCATAATGTTATTTCCTGAAAGCACATCGGCTGCAATTTCGGCAAAATTTCGGCTATTGTTTCTCGAATCATAGGCAATGGCAACACTAATTTCTTTTTTATCAGGAAATGATTGGTTCAGATAGTTTGCTAAACCCTGAGTAGCCATGCCAACGGTGTATTTATTCATGCGATTGCTGCCTACCCCCATGATTCCTCTCAAACCACCAGTTCCGAATTCGAGATTTCGATAAAAACTATCGGTTAATTCTGTGGATTTATCATCAATTAGCTTACGAACCGCAATACGTGTTTCTTTATCATAAGCTTCATTTAGCCAAATAGCGGCATTTTTTAATATTATTTCGTCCATATTTCTTTTATAATTTTAATTTCAAACAAAAATAAAATAATCTGCTGAATACACAGCATTGATACTTTATTTAGGTATTTTTATTTTTTGTCCGATACTCAGTATCGCTTCTTTTTTAAGATTATTTAATTCGCAAATTCTATCGATTGTTGTTCCATATCGCTTCGAGATATTATTCAAAGTATCCCCCTTTTTCACAATATGGAGGTTGGCTTTCTCTTTGTTGGTTTTCTCTTTTTTGACTTCTGCCTTAAGCGTATCTTTCACATAAACCGGCATTTGAATAAGACTGTCGGAGGCTGTGGTATCGGGAGCTTCCATCAAACTGTCCTGCATATTTGAATAAAGTGCACGTTTAGGAACAATATAATCGTTATTGAAATTGATTTTCCGTAGGGGATCCATCGGAATGTCATGATAACGAATTTCAAAATGTAAATGTGGCGCTTTCGAACGCCCGGTGCTTCCTCCTAAACCAATAATATCGCCAGCAACCACATCTTGTCCTTCAACAACTCTAATGACTGATAAATGAGCATACCAGGTTTCCAGGCCATTGTAATGGCGAATGATGACAAGTTTGCCATAACCGTTTTTATGATAAGCTGCATATCTGACTTTCCCATCGAAAACAGCAGAGATTTTTTCTCCTTTTTTCAAACCAATATCAACTCCCTGATGATGCTTGGTGAAAATGCCATAAATAGGTCCTTTAATAGGAATTACACTGGCTTTTAGGGTGTCATATTGGTGAATTTTATCTTTAAAACTGCTTTTATCCTTTTCACTCAGATAAGCAAATATCTGTTTATGATCCATGCAATTAAAAACACAAGTGTCAAATGAATAATGATTGGGATTGATTTGTGAATCAAAATAATTCCAGGTTCTATCAGAATTCAAAAGGATTTTTTTATTGTTATAAACAAGAGTATCTAATATTTCAGGAGTAGGTTGAGCTTTTGCAAGGCTCAATTCAAATATAAATATTATTGAAAGAAAAAATTTTATTAAGTTCGGCATAATGTGTTAGATGTGATATAGCTTTCTGTTGCCAAATTTAAATGCAATTCCGAGATTAAGACTCAAAGCGTATAATTTCTCCCAATAATAATCATTTCTTGTAAGGTTCATTATATAATATTCGAACTGGGGTTGAGCCCAAAGAACTAATAACTTTGATATATGATAATCGAATCCAATTCCAACGGTAGCACTAATATTAAAATGATTATATTGATAAGATGCATCTCCTAAATTTGCTACAATTTGGGTTCCGTCGGAATATTTGTAGGTATCAGTAACTTTGTTTTCGATAAGAAAGGAAGGAGAAACGCCCAAAGGAATATATAATCCCCATTTGGCTTTGTTTTTAACATAAAGGTCGAGCCTGATTGGAATTTGAAAAAGTTTAAATTGAAACAACACATGTTCTTGTCGTGAATGCGAAAGAGTATCCATTTGTGCAAAATTCTCATTATGATAACTTTCGAATGAACGGGAAGCATAAGTAAGTCCAATATTTAATCTTCCCAAATCATTTAAGATGTTTTTTGAAGCATTAATTCCAAAAGTATAACCCATTAAACCTGTTTCATTGTCACGTTGTTTTATCAATTCATGAGAAATATCTTCATTTGTTTTATATCCTATGAGGCGATAAGAATAGTCAACTGAGCCCATTATCCCAATTCGCCAGGAATTAGTTCTGGATACTATTCGTTGAGCAGAAAGCTCTAACAAACCTGAAATGACTAAAAAGAGAATTAAGTATGTACGTTTCATGATTAAATATTAAATTGTTTTTTCGGCAATAATTCGATTGACCAAAGCCCAACCTTTATGCAAAGTACCTTCATCAAGCAAGACTTCTTCTTTAGTTGCTTTTATAATCTTCAAAGAACTGAAATCGGAAATCAATTCATCTAAATCAAATAATAGTTCTTCGGCTTTTGGTCCACCGGAAGTTCTCGAAATCTGTTCCTTATCAAATGCTTCAAGAATAATAATTCCCTTGGGTGCAAGAGATAAACATACGTTGTGATGTAATTGTTTGCGAACATCAGGGGTTACGTGAGCATAGATCAGTGCAATTGCATTATAATAAGACGGTTTAAGAGGAAATTCTAAATGTTCAGCAAGCTGGTAGTTTATTTCAACATGGGTTTCAGATGCAAGTTTCAAAGCGTTTTCTTTAGCTACTTTACTTTGGTCGTAAGCATCCACTTTCCATCCTTTTTGAGCAGCATACACAGCGTTTCTTCCTTCCCCTTCCGCAGGAAGAAGCAATTTCCCTGACTGTAAGCTGTCAAGTGTTTGACGGAAAAACACATTGGGTTGCATGCCATAAGCCACCCCGAAATCATTATATCTTATATCCCATATATTTTCCATAAGGAGAAATTTTATACAAACTTACATTTAATTTTGATAACTTGTAAATTAAACGATTTTTAAATCGCAAAATATTCTGCCTTACACTATAATAGTTTATCCTTTGATGATGAATGTAAAGTATAATTATTAATTTTGGCACCTAAATTACTAACAAAACATACTACAATGGATATTTTCGACAAAATAAATAAGAGCATGGGTCCTTTAGGTCAATACGCAGAAATTGGCCATGGATATTACACTTTTCCAAAATTGGAAGGTGAAATCTCAAATTATATGATTTTTAGAGGGCAGAAACGATTGGTTTGGAGTTTGAATAACTACTTGGGTTTAGCCAATCATCCTGAAATTCGCAAAACTGATGCTGAAGCT
The DNA here is from genome assembly GCA_037144095.1 of Bacteroidota bacterium. Classification (GTDB taxonomy): domain Bacteria; phylum Bacteroidota; class Bacteroidia; order Bacteroidales; family CAIXTV01; genus CAIXTV01. The sequence goes on along the minus strand of JBAWXL010000043.1, from coordinate 18,039 downwards.
GCTGCTGAATGGGGCCTTGCTTACCCTATGGGAGCTCGAATGATGTCAGGACAAACGAGTTTTCATGAAAAGCTCGAAAAAGCGCTGGCTGAATTTGAGAAAAAGGATGACGCCTACTTGCTAAATTACGGTTATCAGGGAATGATTTCAATAATTGATACTTTACTCGACCGTAAAGATGTCGTTGTGTATGATTCAGAATCTCATGCGTGTATAATTGATGGTTTGCGTTTACACATCGGGAAACGATTTGTTTATCCTCATAACGACATTGAAAGTTGCGAAAAACAACTCCAAAGAGCTACTAAAATGGCAGCCGAAACAGGTGGGGGCATTTTACTTATTACTGAAGGTGTTTTTGGCATGTCGGGTGATTTAGGAAAGCTTGATGAGATTGTTAAACTCAAACAGAAATATAATTTCAGAATACTGATTGATGATGCACATGGTTTTGGCACAATGGGAGCCACAGGAGCAGGCACTTCTGAAGAATTAGGTGTGATGGATGAAGTTGATTTATATTTCGGCGCATTTGCCAAAGCAATGGCTGGGATTGGTGGTTTTGTTGCCGGATCCGAAAAAGTGATAAACTATTTACGCTACAACTTACGTTCACAAATTTTTGCAAAATCATTGCCTATGCCTATGGTAATTGGCTTATTAAAACGTTTAGAGTTGTTGCGCACCCGACCTGAACTTAAAAATAAACTTTGGACAGTGGTTAATGCTCTTCAAAAGGGTTTAAGGGAAGCCGGATTTAACATTGGAAACACACAATCACCTGTAACTCCTGTTTTTCTTGCTGGAGGTCCTTCCGAAGCAGCTTATGTTACTTTCGATTTAAGAGAAAAATTTAATATCTTTTGTTCTATTGTTACATACCCCGTCGTTCCCAAAGGAGTCATTATGTTAAGGCTGATTCCAACTGCAGTGCACACACTTGAAGACGTTGAATACACTATTCAAACATTTAAAGAGATTAATAAAAATCTTCAACAAGGTCTTTATAACAGAGAATTGAAACCTGGTATGGTGCCACTTGGCTAATGTTTTCTTGCAGTTTGCATTTGTAAAGAACTTTTCAAGTAAAGTGGAAATACCATTAGATTGTAAATCTATTTCAAATCAAAGTCTTATTAAATTCATTTTGGTTTAAAGAGAATGCTTTAGAATAGATTTTAAAAAATATTTCTTCAGATTATTTGTATGAAATAAAACAAATGTATCTTTGCAACCGAATTGTCCGATGGTGTAATTGGCAACACGTCTGATTCTGGATCAGAAGAGTTCAGGTTCGAAACCTGATCGGACAACAATGATAATTAAGCGCTTACAATGATTTTTGTAGGTGCTTTTTTTGTCTATGTACATGTAATTTGCATACAACTTTAGGCTAACTGCTTTTTTATTGGAATATGTTCAGATTTATCACAAACCTTTTTTTGTTAGGTTTTGATGTAAATTAAAAATCTCTCAATAATTATTTAGCATTTTGCCAGCCTTCCTTATTTGGCTAATATGATTTAACCAACAGATAAAACCACCCAATTCTATTACCCCTCCTACTATAAGATAAGTCTGTCTATCTTGCGGATTACTGCCAAGAATATATCCAACACTTATCAAGGCACCCCCTACAACAGTTAATCCAAAATATGCCCATAAGTTATTAGATGATTTTTTCAGGTGCCAGCCAGCTAAATTAATACTGTTCTTTTGGTTCTGTAAATCAATTTTAAGACTTGATACTACTTTTTGAAGGTTTATAAATGCTGGAGATTCACTATTGTTGTTAGAAGATTTATTTAGAGTAATTATGGTATCTTTTATAATATTTGTAGTTACTGTATCAATTAACTTTACAGATTTGATAAAATTAATTCTCTCAATATATTTATCAAAAATTATTTCTAATTCATTTTTTAAAGTAGCCATCATAAGAATTGCTTTCTTTTTTGAAATGCCCCCTCCCATTACTCCAGTGTTAGGACAATTATCACCATCAAATGGCTCTATTTTTTTAATTTTATAATTTCCATTAAATGCAGATTCACAGTGTACACTATCAATTATTATCGTATATTTCCCTTGAGATATTTTGAATGTTGCATTATAACAATAAGTGTATTCACAATAATCATCAAATACTTTTCCTGTCAATAATGTACTATTAAATTTTATTATTCCAGCTTCTTTATCATCTCTGAAAACTAAAATTCTTTCCGGCTGCCAAAATTCAGAAATGAAATTTTTTGTTTCTTCATAAATTTGCAACTTTGATTTTAGCACTGAATCTGATTTTTCCCAATTGAAATTAGTTTGTGAAATTGCTTGACTTATTACCAGTATTAATAGTAAGGTGAAAAATAATTTTTTCATGATTTTTGGTTTTTGTTTCGTCAAAGGTATAAAGAATAATTGGGAAAGTATTAATTTGAATTGGATCAATATTTTTTTAACTCATTGCCAGCCTGACTCAATCTGCCTATATGAATTAACCAACAAATAATTCCACCTAATTCAATCGTACCACCAGCAATAATGTAGCCTAATCTATCATTATTGTTTTTGCTTAATGCAGTTCCAACTCCTGAGATAACTCCTCCTGCAATTGTAAGCCCAAAATAAGCCCATAAATTATTAGATGATTTCTTTAAATAATCCCCTGTCATGTTTAATGCTTTTTTTTGTCTTTTATTATCAAATTTAAGAACTGAGATTTCATTCTGAATGTTTTGGATTACTAATTGTTTTTCATCATAAGGAATTACAGAAACTGACTTATTGGCTATACTATCTTTAATTATTCTTTTTTCAACTTCTTCTGTCTTCTGAGTAATTAGTTGAATGGCAATTGGTTTTTTTATGTCTTCATAATATTTATTTAATATTAATTGAAAATCTTGTTTTAAAGAAATCATCATCTTTTTTGCCTTACTTTTAGATAAATATAATCCCGTATTTGGACAATTTTCGCCCTCAAATGGTTCAATCTTTTTTACATCAAAATTTCCCCAAATTGCAGATTCACAATGTACACTATCAATAATAATATTGAACTTACCTTTACTTATTTTAAAATCTACATTATATCTATAAACATAAATGTTCTCATCATTTTTAGGATGGGGATATTTTATTTTTGTACCGGAAATTAAAATTTCACCCCTTTCTTCATCATTTATTAAAAATAAAGGCTTGTCAAATTTCCAATAATTATCAATAAACATCTTAGTTTCAAAATATATTTGAGACTTTGTTTTAGAAATAGTATCAGTTTTCTCCCATTTAAAATTGGTTTGTGAAAATGATGAACTAATCGCCAGCATCAATGCTAATGCAAATAAAATTCTTTTCATGATAATTGATTTTTAATTTGAGAGTAAAATTAAGCATTAATTTTGCATCCATGAATAAAAATAATTTTTTTTTTTCAGTAATGGTAATGATCCTTTTTGTTCGGCCGCATCAGTGGAAGTATGAATATGAACTTTTAAAAGAAAAATATTTGAGAAAATCATAAATGTACGGTTGCTTTTAGGTTGCTTTTTAATATCATTTTATTGATATTTGATATTAATCGGCTACTTTATATTGCCATAATTTGCCATAATTTATGGGTTATTTAAGACGAAATATTGTTGACTGAAAACAGCTCTAATTTACAGTTTTTCTATTGCTTTTCACTTTGCAATGCAATACTTTTAATTGTTTTTAATTGATGTTTACAATTAATTTGGCTTTTTAGTTATCCCGAAATTAGCCGCAAATTGCGAGTTTTATCGTTTTCTTTTCGTTTGATTTTAATTTTTCAAAACTGCTTTTATTTTAAAAATGATTATTCTAATTTAAAAGTAGTAGTTCTAATTCGGAAATTCCTACACTTGCTTCAGCCTGTTTTAAAAGTTTCAAATATCGTTTAGTCGGTTTGCCTCTGTATTTCTTTTTGAAATGCTTGCTGTAAATCTTTTCATAAGCACCATCAGAGCTGAATAAACGATCAAACAATTTGTAAATATTTCGGGATTTATGGCTTTTTGTTTGCTTGTCATACATGCAATATCTAAAAGCTGAACGGTGATAAAAATAGGTGTCAACTAAATAAAGTTTCCGGCAATGTTTACCGGTTTGCGGACAAACAAAATACCAAATTACTCCCTTTCCTAAATTTGAAGGGATTGAAGCGAGATAAACAATATAAGTAATAGGGATTTCATTACATAGGTAATCCAGTTTAATATGTGGATTAAATGGGTTTATTGATACACTTATTGAAATTCTGCTGTTAACCTCTCCATTTCTACTCCACGAAATTATACCGCTTTTAAATTCTCCAACTGTAAGAAACTTCCATTGTTTTAAATTGGAAATACTGATTGTTTTGCATTCATCGTATAATGTTGGATATGTTGGATATTTTGGCATTGATTTTTAATTATAACCTAAATCGTTAGGAAACATTGAATGTTTTAATACAGTCATTATTTGTGTAGAAGTTTAATATCCAATGTCGGCATAACATCAAATATTTCTAAGAATATTCTATTTATTATCTCAATAGTTCGATCCTGATCTTCTGCTTTCACAATTACTGAATCATGCACAGTTAGAGGCACAATTCCTGCGCTTACAAGCTCTTTTGCTATGCAGTCAATGAAAACATAGCTTTCTATCTTTTGAAGAAATACAGGCAATAAAGTATGATCTTTTGATTTAAGCAATTTTACCGCTTCATAAATGTATGGATATACTGAAGCGAATACTTTTTTCTCTTTCTCATAAGGAATAAACTTTCTGAAATTTTCCGATATTTCATTTTGAGAAAATAGAACCTCAAACATTATATCTTTCACCTCATCACGTGTGATGCCATTAGTATAAGTCTTAATAAAATCATCATAAAAAGTGCCATTAATTACAGAATCAGTGAAGGATTTTAAATTCACCAAAAATGTTTTTTTATTAATTTGGTGAATTTTTGAAACACTTTTAATCCTTTTAATACCAAAGGTTTTGATGAGGTTTGAATAATCTAAATAACAACATAAAGAACCTTGTTGTATACTTATTTGTTTTATTATTGAATTCAACATTATTCCTAAAAAAAATGGCTGTGAATTTTTCAAATCAATATTTACATAATCACCAATGATAAATTGCTTAATTTCTTTTTTTAAATTTGTCAAATTAGTATCTAATCTGTGATTGGTTGAATTTCGGTTGAAATACCTAAATCGCTTATCTTTTAATTGATTCAAGGCAATTGTGTATGATATTCTTTTTTCTTCATTAGGTTCTTGTTGTATCCAATTTTCTGCACTAATGTAATCGAATTCAACTTTCATAAATTCATTCTTCATTTGCTTTAAATATGGCTCTAATCTATTGAAATGTGCCTTCTTTCGGTATTGATTCTTCATGATACGACTGAAAAGCTTAGTATCTGTTTTTACTTCAATTTTATCAGACCCTTTCAAATAAATTGGATTAATAATGTATCCTTTTGATTTCTCCCCAGGGATATAATGATTATCTGATATTATAAATTCACCATTTTCCATTATTTTTATGTAATCACGTATATTGCATACTGTTATAGACTTTAAATTTTTGATGTTAATAGAAATGAATTGATCTTTTTGAGATTCAAGTTTATTTCTGTTTTTTAGTTGCTGCTCCAAAATGTAATGCACTATGTAATAGAAGTACACAACATCATAGTTGAAATTTGGTTTGTCAGATTCGAGAAATGTATTTAATTCCTGAACTAACTTAGCCGGAATAAATAGTATTATTGGCTTACTTGGTTTCATCACAAAACAAACTTAATTGATTTGTAATTGAAAACTTAGTTCTGTCAGTTGTTAGAAATTCAACCCATTGACCGGATATTAAACATTTGTCATATCTAATCACCTGAATGGAATTGCTTTTAAATAGATTTTCAACATGCCTGCACACATTTTGAATAGGGATGCCCGTATTCACTGCAACCATAAATCGAGATGCATCATTTGTACATAAAAATTCACGTACAATTTTTAATTGTGTGGCAAATTTATTACCTTTGTCTTCTGATTCTAAAGGTGCTTTGGGGATTAATCTATGTTGCTGCATAGGTTTATCCCTTTCTTTTTTTAGATGCGCTTGCTGCAATAGCATTAAGCACACAGGATTGACTACTTACAGAATTGACTGTATTTGTTTCAACCCATTCAATTAGTTCTTTCCTGCTAAATACAAGTCGGTTCCCCATTAACTTAAAAGGAATCTTTTTTTCTGAAGTTAGTTTGTAGATTTTAGATTTTCCATAACCTACAATTTTGCAAACCTCATTTACATCTGTAATCCTGTCAAATTCCCTCACCTCTGATGCCTGCTTCGATAGGATTAAACTTTCTAAACCTTCAACCTTTTGAATCAATATCCCTACTGCTTCAGGAAGGTTGTTAAAATTGATTTCGTTCATTTTTGTAATATTTAAAATTAAAAAAATGAAATAGCTATTTCGTTATTGAATTCGATGCAAATGTAATATGAAATGATAAGCAAAAAGCAGTAATTCAGTTGCTTACAAGGGGGTTGTGAAGGGGTTGTAATTTATATCACCTTCTAAATTAATTACTTAAATTTTGGTTTTACAAGGGGGTTTGAAATTCGATTGAATTCATTTACTGCATTTGTTGCCTTTTCTTTACTTTTAGGATAAATTGAAAGCTGTTCAATTACTTTCAATAAATTGGAATCGGTTTTTTGATTGTAATTTGCTTCTTTTTTTATAGAAATAATCTCATTGTTTAAAGATTTGTCTGATCCGGTATATCCATACTTTTTTGAGAGTTCCTGTAAATATTTTTTCGTAATATTTTTTTCGTAATTTCCTTCTTTGAGAAAGTATAAAAACAATGCAAATACTGGACAAGTCCAATTGTCTTGTTTTGGCTGATTAATGGATAATTCTTTTTGATTAGCATTAATTGAAGATGATTCTTTTATCAATTTTTTGAGTTTGATTTCAAATTGATAGCAACTAAAAAACTCATAAGGAAATAACAGCTTCTCCGTGTCGATTATCTTATTTGAATCTTTGATAATTATCGTTTTACCGTTTTCGTCTTTTTTAAATTCAGGTAAATATTTATAAGGTATTTCTTTTTCTTTTAAATGATACTCATCTAAAATAGATTGAATATGATCCCATGTATATTCAGCTTCTTTTTCTTCTTTTTCTACAAATAGAAAAAACTCAAAATCTTTCAGAAGAAGTTTTAGTTTTTCAACTTTAAAATTATCAGTAATTTTCTCAATGGTATTGTGTATTTCAATTTCAGTAATACTTGCTTCTCTAATATCATTAAAAAAATCAGTTACATTTATTTCCGGTAAATAGATTCTATTTGTTATTGTGTTTAAAGGTTCTATAATGATTTCACTTTGTTCTGTTGGTGGTTCAAATATTAATTCTAACTTATCAAACCCATCATAAGACATTTTTAATTCGCATTGTAAATTATAAACAAGACCAAAAGTGTTTTCCTTTTCATTATGTATTACATTAAAATAATCATAAATTGATACTTCTCCTTTGATTGCCTTTTTTAATTCAGAGTAATAATAATTCACGACTTCAAACCCTGCATCAATTGTAAATCCATATTGAGAAAATTTACTAATTAGAAATTGTCTTCTAATTTTAAAAATAGGAGGGTTTTCGCCAATTTCCCTTATTAATCTTAAAAATTCATCTCTACTCATTTGTCTTATTTTAGATTGTTGGGATTAATTTATTAGCATTCTTAATCTGTTCATCCTTCTCAAATGAATCTAAATAGCTTTGAGTTGTTTTCGTATCGGTATGTCCTAAGCTTTCAGAAATGAAAGAAATACTGGTTCCGCTTCTTTTAAGCACTGTGGCGTAACTATGGCGAGCAGTGTAGGTGCTTATCTCATTTATCCCAATACGCATTGCTATGCGCTTAATATGCTCGTTTATCATACGTGTGACATTCTGTACAGTCTTTTTAATTTGTACCGGATCAGCTATGCCATTGAGAAATGGGAAAAGATATTCACTTTGTTTTTTCCCTTCGTTCCATCTTTCAATGATTTGTTTCATCTGAGGCAACATCACTGCTTCGATTTTTACTTTTTTCTTTAAAGTATTAATCGTTTTTTGCCGATAAAAACTAATAATATCGCTTTTAATATCTGAATGTTTCAACCTGCACAGATCAGCAATATTGATTCCATTGCACAAATAAGAGAAAAACCATAAATCACGATATTTACTTTCTGTTATGCTTACATCGGTTCGCATCAGTTCGCCAACCTGCTGAATTGTCAGTGCCATGTTGCGGCCTTCGCCAGTTGGTATTTCAAATTTTCCCTTTCCGAAAGGATATTCCCTTTCTCTTATTGTGCCTGCTTTTATTGCTTCATTTAAGATTGATCTTATAGCTCTGCAATACATTCCTACTGTCGTATAACTTGCACCATTATTAATCATGTAATCGCGATATTTTTCTAACCATGTTACCGTAATGTCAGGAAATTTAATTTTGTCATCTTTAAATTTTATGATACTTTGTAATGCACAACCGTAAAAAATAGAAGTCCCAATTTTGCCAGCAACCTTAGTGCTTTCAATTTTAGCTAAAAATGCACTATTAATAGTGTCCGAAAGATTCTTTTTTGTAAGATTGTTGAATTTTTCAAATGAAAACAATTGGTTGTTGTTTTCCAAAACGATTTCAATGTTATCTTTCATTGAATCATGGCCTTTTTTTATTGAATTTCTTAATTTTATTGATTCGGTCTTTTTTGAATCAATATCTTTCCAGTCTGAAATACTACAATACATGCCGGTTCCATAATAAAACTGCTTTCTGTTTTGAGTAATGCGGTATCTTATCGGAAACAATTTTTCTTTATTCGGCCTCCTTTGATCTAATATAGTTTGGAGTATTACACTATCGTTGAAATTGTCTTTAATCACAGGTAGTTCTTTTCTATCTTTGGAATTTTCATTAATCATAATATTGATATTTTAAATGTATGCAAATTGTATGCACAATTTTTTATGTACATACAATTTGCATACAAAAGTATGAAATGTTTTGATACAATATACAATTGAATGAAAATAAAACTACATTTGCAGTCTAAATATCAGTGCTTTTAGAATGTGAATGAAAAAATGAAAAAAGCTATGAAAATAGGGATTTTATGATTCTGGATCAGAAGAGTTCAGGTTCGAAACCTGATCGGACAACAAAAAACCGCCTCATTTGAAGCGGTTTTTTTATTTCCTGTGGTTTAACAATCAATGTGAATGCTTAGCTTTCAGTTGAATTGGAATTGAACTAATTTGCTTTTGGTGATATATACAATACCAATGAATAGCCTGCGATTTTTAACTTAAAGCCTGAAAGTTATTTTTTTTCTATAAAGCTATATTTATAAATCACTTCTTTTCCTAATACTTGCTCTAAATGAAATACTTCATTACAAGCATCAAAAGAAAACATCTCGCCATCGGTAACATACCAATGCTTTCGTTGTGTTTCTGTGAGCCGCTTAATAGAGGGGAAATACCCAATTGGTACAATTACAATTCTACCATCTTGCAATAAAAATGAAATTTTACCTCTTTGCTTAAATTCGATTTTTTTAATTGACGGTTTAATGTTTTCAATTCCTTCCATGGTTTTATTTTTTAATACAGGTTACTTTTTCGCCGCTTATAAATTTTTCTATTTGTTTAATAATAATGCTTTTATATTGTTCAATGTATTTTGTAATCTGAGATATTTCTTTTTCGGAAAAAGCTCCGGGACTTACCATTTCAACTTCTGGTGTAATCCAAAATTTTGCTGATACCCTGAATTTACCTTTTCTTGCTTCAACATGAATATGATAGCGATTTTCAGCAACATCTGCAGAATATAGGATAAATATAAAAGCTTTTATGATTAATATTTTTGGCATACAACAAATTTCGTACAAAGATACAAATAAATCAGTTTGTCTTACATTAGAATTTTTAAGTTTAGTGTCATGTTAATATAAAGTACATAACATTAGAGTAATAACTCTTAATTGGACAACAATCAATGTGAATACTTAACTTTCGGTAGAATTAAAATTGTACCAGTTCACTTTTCGTGAAATGTACATAACCATGGCTAATACGATAAAAAGCCCTATGCTTCCTACCAATAGCGCCATATCCTGCAATTGAATGATCACAAAAATAAAACCATACATTAGAAAGAGCAGTAAACCGGTAATAATGGTAAGCTTCATTTTTTGGAATATGCTGATGGAATAAATGCTGATGAGCAAACCAATTGCAAGTGCAGTGATAAGGTAGGCATAATTGAACATCATTTGTTCGGAAAGCGAAAGTAGTAAGGTGTAGAAAAGCAATAATGCCAATCCGGCCAATAAATATTGTATGGGATGTATGCGTTTCTTGTTTAATATTTCCATGAAGAAAAACACCAGAAATGTCAAAACAATATTGATGATTGCATATTTAGCTGCTCTGAAATTTTTCTGATATTCGTCGACAGGAAGAAGTAAACTTACGCCAAATGCCGATTCGTTTAAACTATATTGTGTTCCCTGCCATTTTTGTGGGAAGTTTCGGTTTAAGTGCAACACTTTCCACTCGGCAGAAAAATTGTTGTCTGAAATATCTCTTTTATCAGGTAGGAAAGCCCCGCTAAAACTTGGATTTCCCCAATCGGAGTTTAGCAGCAGACGGGTTTCTTTTCCCAGAGGAATAAATGAAAGGTCTTTACTTCCGTTGAGTTGAATCGTAAATGAAAAATGATGAAGATTTGAATCGGTGTTTTGCAACATGATAGGAGCACTCACGCCCGAAGCAAGTAGTTCTTTTGCTTCGATACCCGGATTGAGAGCGATTGTCGAATCGTTCCACTTCATATTGATGATGTTTTTAATGCCTTTCATGTCTGAAATGCCAAGCATAATGAAGGCTTCATTCCAGAAAATATCTTCATCGGTGGTTTTCCAACCGGCAAAATCGGGTTGAATGAAATTGCCGTCAATAGTAATATCAGAGCCATACACAACCGTTTTATAGATGCCTCTGTAACGAATTTCGGGCTTAAGCTGCCCTTTTATGTTCAGAACTTCAGGCAAAAAGTAGGCAAAATCACGAACTTTAGTCCATTGATTATTTTCTAATTTTGTCAGTCTATTAAACGGGACACAAATTATGGGACCCGTAAGCACTTGTTTTTCGCCCCATTTAGAGCTGATTTCATTTGCTGCTTCATCGCTTTTGCTCTGACGTTCATAAATTAATGATTGAATCATTGATGCAGGAATTAATAATATCAACATAAGAAATCCAATTACAAAGAGCCTCAATGTGATGGAGTTTTTCATCCAATTGTTCACTTTTTCAAAAAAACCTTGATGTGTTGTTTCCATTTAATTTTGTTTTAAAATATAAGCAATAACGAAAAATTCTTTTTCAAGGTATAAAGTTACCTTATTTTAATGATGGGGATACATCTTCAATTTTTATACTGTTCGGAAACCTTATGCTAAGCCTTGAATTGAATTATTAAAAAAATAATGATGTGATTTGTATCTTTTTTCTAATTTTACCAAATCAAATTTTAAAACCTAATCTTATGAAAATTTTGAAACAAACCCTTTATCTTTTTCTATTTATGATAGTATCACAACTTGGAGCACAAAACAGAGTAACTCCCGAACTATTATGGAAGCTCGGACGTGTGAGCGACCTACAGCTTTCGCCCGACGAAACAAAATTGTTGTATGGCATAACCAATTATGATATTGCAGCCAATAAAGGAAATCGCGATTTATATGTGATGCCGGTGAATGGGGGAGAACCTCAAAAAGTAACTGAATTCAAAGGCTCGGAAGCAAATGGAATTTGGCGTCCCGATGGCAAAAAGATTGGATTTCTTACTGCTGAATCGGGCGATATGCAAGTTTGGGAAATGAATCCTGATGGAAGCGAGAAAATTCAAGTGAGCAAATTTGCCGGGGGCATCAATGGTTTTATGTATGCACAAGATATGAAACATGTGGTATTCGTTGCCGATGTGAAGATGGACAATACGGTGAATGAAGTGTATAAAGACTTGCCAAAAGCCGATGCGCGCATCATTGATGACCTTTTATATCGCCATTGGGATAGCTGGCACGATTTTGCCTATAGCCATGTTTTTGTGGGAACTTATGAAAATGGAGCCATCACCAATATTATTGATATTATGAATGGCGAAAAGTTTGATTCGCCTCTTACGCCTGATGGGGGCATGGAACAAATTGCAATAAGTCCTGATGGAAAAACCATAGTATATACTTGCCGCAAACTTCACGGAAAAGATGAGGCACTGAGCACAAACTCTGATTTGTTTGCCTATAACATCGAAACTAAAACAACTCAAAACCTCACTGAAGGCATGTTAGGATACGACCAAGACCCTGTGTTTTCGCCTGATGGTTCGAAATTAGTGTTCAACAGTATGAAAACGGCTGCCTACGAATCAGACAAAAAAAGGATAATGTTGTATGATTTTAAGACGAAAACCATGACGGATTTGTCTGCCACTTTCGATCAAAGCAGCACCAATTTTAAGTGGGCTGCCGATAATACCACCATTTATTTCATTTCCGGAATTAATGCCACTTATCAGCTCTATTCTGTAAATATTAAAACCAATAAAATTGAACAATTGACCACAGGAAGACATGATTATACCGAATTGTGTGCCGGTAAAACCGCACTTTATGGCTGCAAAATGAGCATGTCGATGCCCATAGAAATATTTAAAGTGGCAAAAGATAAAAAAGGATATGTCGAAACGCAATTGAGTTTCACGAACAAAAATATTCTGGCAAATACCAAAATGGGTCAGGTGGAAGAAAGATGGGTGAAAACAACCGATAATAAAAAGATGTTGGTTTGGGTGATTTATCCACCCGATTTCGATAAGAATAAAAAATATCCTGCCTTATTGTATTGTCAGGGAGGACCACAGTCGGCCGTTAGCCAGTTCTTTTCCTATCGTTGGAATTTTCAGATTATGGCGGCAAACGATTATATCATTGTAGCGCCTAATCGTCGTGGTTTGCCCACATTTGGTCAGGAGTGGAACGATGAAATTGCGGGCGATTATGCCGGACAAAACATGAAGGATTATCTCTCTGCCATCGATTCTATCGCAAAGGAACCTTTTGTGAATGCGGCTAAGTTGGGATGCGTTGGGGCAAGTTACGGAGCCTTTTCGGTGTATTGGCTTGCGGGCAATCATCAGGGACGTTTTAAAGCTTTTCTGGCACATTGCGGCATGTTTAATTTGGAAAGCTGGTATGGAACCACCGAAGAAATGTGGTTTGCAAATCACGACCTTGGGGGTCCTTATTGGGATAAAAACCGTCCGAAAATCTATGATTTGTCGCCTCATAAGTTTGTTGGCAATTGGGATACGCCTATTATGGTGGTGCACGGAGCCAACGATTTTCGTATTCCTTTCACCGAAGGGATGCAGGCTTTTGATGCGGCACAGTTAAGGGGCATTCCGAGCCGTTTCTTGTATTTCCCCGAAGAATCGCATTTCGTGTTGAAACCTCAAAACTCTATTCTTTGGCAAAGGGAGTTCTTCAGATGGTTCGACTCGTGGCTGAAATAGTCTTGATGTGCAGATGTGCTGATGTGGTGATGTGCTGATGTGGTGATGTGCTGATGTGGTGATTTGCTGATGTGGTGATTTGCTGATGTGGTGATTTGCTGATGTGTTGATTTATGGAAATGGAAAGGATAATTGCAAATTTCCATCAACAAGCATTTGCCGCTTAGTTGGGGATTTGGTGAGGTGTTGATGTGCTGATTTTTGAGTAATTTGTTAATATTTATACTATTTTCCTTATTGAGAAGGAAGGCTGTATTTTTCTTAAATAGCTTATTTGTAGTGCATATAAATAGTTTAACGCAAGTGTACATTAGTTGCAAATGGGCTTGGTAAACTTGCAATCGGGCTTTGTAAACTTGCAATCGCATTTTGTAGACTTGCAAATGGGCTTGGTAAGGTTGCAATCGGACTTGGTAAGGTTGCAATCGGGCTTTGTAAGGTTGCAATTGGGCTTTGTAAACTTGCAAATGGGTTTAATATACCTGCAATCGCATTTTATAAAGTTGCAAACGGGCTTGGTATAGTTGCAAAGAGTGTTATGAGTTATGAGTTATGGGTTATGAGTTAAGGAGGCTGTTACGGAGGGTTGAGATTGAGGTTGAGGTTGAGGTTGAGGTTGAGGTTGAGATTGAGGTTGAGGTTGAGGTTGAGGTTGAGGTTGAGGTTGAGGTTGAGATTGAGGTTGAGGTTGAGGTTGAGGTTGAGGGAACTTTTTGAAAACCTTATCTTGTCCTGAGACCTTAATAGAAAGGGTGAAAATAACAACACTCTAAACCTTATTACCTTCTTTTCTGACAAGAAGCTCATAAGGTTGGGGTTAGGGGTTTTAGCAGATTTTTTTTAAGGTTTAGATCGTATCTTTTTGTATTAGAATGCATCTGATAATGTTGATAATTGCAAATTATCTGGTGCTCAGAGCGGAATTGCAAATCACGCTCAGCGTTAACATTTGACGCTTAGAGGAGGCACGATACCATCCTCTTTTTGTATTTATTCAATACTAAACAGGTTAAACCTGAAAAGATAAAACCGACTGAGGTAGAAACTCAGCCGAGCAGGGGTACTATATTAAGATAGCAAACTCAGTTAATCCAATATTTTAAATTCTTCGGCAATATCTTTTTTAAATTTCCCCAATGACATTCTACTTGCAGATAAATTACTTGAAGGAATATTAAATATTGTTTCTATATTTTGTTTGAGCTCTTGTTCGGAACTAAAAATGACACCAAGTAAACTGCCGTCTAGAAGTTGGTTTTTGTAAGAAATATTATATGTATCCTTTAGTTGGTTTAATCGGATGATTTCATTTTTAAAGTTGTTGTATCTCGGAATTATTGCGAAAACTTCATTATGATTAGTAATTTTTTTAATTTCATTGGTGTCCGTGGTTAGTTCATTGATGATTATATTGAATGTGTTTAAATCATTACCAATTACTGAATTATCAATGGAAAATTTCATTAGTGTATTTAGGTCATCATGATATGGATAAATATAATCAGTCAAGTTAAATATTTTTTCCCTTTTTAAGGGTGAATTACAACTATGGCATGTTGGGATCAAGTTATAAAATGAAAGTGAAAGATAAGGAGCAATTACCTTTGGAATAAAATGGTCAAAGTCATGTAGAATTATTTCATCGTTTGTCCTTTTGACTTGGAATGTGTAGACCTCATTACAGTATGGACAAACTGGAATGTCTAACTCCCTAACTAACCAATTAAATTTCACGCTTCCTCTACAAGCTTTATAATTGAATAATTCTAAAACCTCCTCACCAAATTTTGTTGCTTTAATAGTTTTACCGTTGGGTTCGTGAAAAGCTGGTATTTCTTTATTTAAAACCATTAATTCAAAGTCGTTCATTATACTAACTAACTGATTGGAAGGAGAAGAGATTATTTTTTTTAATAACTTATAATTTTTCTTTTTAAGATGCTTGTAAAATCTTTTTTTTAACGTATCAGTTTCTTTGCTGATACTTTTATTAAGCCGGTTTACAATTGAATATTTTCTTGATGAGCTTTTTAAGTTACTTGGTTTAAGCAAAGAATAAAATTCTTTTGCAAGAACATCCAATGTCTTAGTTTTTCCCTTCTCTACTTTAAACATTTCCTTCTTTGATTTTTGAGTTAAGTATTTCGGTAAGCTTTGATTGCAAAACAGGTTCTCCAATCAAAGCGATTATTTTTCTCAATCGGTTTTCATCTACATTTTTTTGATTCTTGTCAAGAAGAGGTTTTAATTCCTCTTTAAGTTTGTTCTTAGCGAATTTTCCCATAACACCTTCTTGCATAAAAAATTGATTAGTTAACAAAGAATGAATATTTGCTGCAAAAGTTTGTTCCACATTAAAAGAAACTACTTTGCAATAACCTTTTTCCTTTTCTAGAAAAATCAAATTCTCCTTTGGTAAATCTGAAACTATGAAAGGAGAATGGGAAGTCAAAATAATTTGAACTTGATATTCAATAAATAGATATCTAACAAAGTTTGTAAAATTGAATAAATATTGACTCTGCCATTGAGGATGAAATCCAAGCTCCCCTTCATCAATTAAAAGATACAGAAAAGTAATTGGCTTCTCTTCTTGATTTTGTAATCGATTGTATTGATTTCTGTTTTCGATCTGTTCTTTTAGTTTGTTGTTCTTTGCAAAATACAATCTTGAATATAAGTCCATAAGTGCATTTTCTCCAGAACTGATATTTCTCCAACTTGTAGAAATGAAATTTTTCTTATGGTTTGAAGGAATTGAAGAAATATAATTTTCATAATTGCTGATTGCTACTACTCCTCCTGTAATATCTGTAACAAAAGAACGAGCATCATTATTAATCCAATTCTTGTCAAAATTAACATTGTCAATTAATTTGAGAATTGAAGAATATAGTAAACCAGCTTCTACTTTATTGTATGGTATTCTACCTTTCCATTTTTGATTTTCAAAAAAATATCCAGCCCTTTCAAAAAGTGTATTGCCTATTATATCTTCTAATTTAATTCCAATGTCCGCCATGGAATGATCATTTAAATTGTGAAAAAAATTGTGAATAAGGGAATAACTAAATTCAACTTTTAATTTATCAGCAAGTGCTTTGCGATAAATATAATTTTTTGAATATTCCTCAAAGTCGGGTTTATCTTTTTCTTCACTGTCATGGCGCCGATCGAAAGAATTTAATGTTGTATTTACATTTTGCCATTCACCATCAACAAGATTATTAAGGTGTTTGAATATCCTTTCATTGTCAAATGTCAAATTTCTTTGTCCTTCATTCGGGTCAAAATAATACCGATGAAATTGAATACTTATCTCGTCAGGTAAATTTATATCTTCTATGTCGGCTAACCCTGAATTAATCAACATTTCAAATTGCCGTCTAATATTTGAATATTTATGAAGCTCAAGTTCTTTTATTTCATGAGGATACGTATCTCCTACTCTAATTACATCATTTTCAATTAATGCATTTGTTGAAACATCAATATATTCTCTAAACTCATTTGAAATATCGGGAGGAAAATCTCTTAAGTCAAAAACAGGACTGTAATAGATTAATCCAAAGTTATTGACAAAGTTTGATGGACTCTTTATTTGTATTTTCTCTGCGATCAATCGAACTTCTTGTAAAATTGGAGTTTCAATTTTATAATTAGAGATGGAACCTAACGCTTTTAATTTGAAGTTTTCAATTGTGTGAAATATTTTTATCGAATTATTTTTTTCATCTTTAAATGCAATAATAAACTTCTGTTTTTGTGGGAGTCTATTAGTAAATAAATCAATTATAAATTGAAAAAGATTAGATTTTCCAACCCCATTTTCACCGATTATACCAGTGATATTAACAATTCTTCCTTCCATCAGTGTTTCTTTTCCTCCTTGAAATAGAGGCAAGCTGTCTCCAAAGAAATTTGAAATGAAGTTTAAGTTTTCTTTCAAATATAATACCCCAGCAAAGTCACTGTTTTTTTCAAATTGAAAGAAAATGTGATTAGAAAAATTGAAAGATTGGTTCCTAATTGTCATCCCATCGTTTTCAATCCATAAGTATAATAATTCCATTTTTAACTCATTTTTTTTGAATATAAATAACTTTTTTTTTGCAAATTACTTTATAAAGTAAACAAAACGTTTTATAATGTACGTTAGTTAACTTCAATAATATAAGTGATTTTTTTTAGCAATTTTACTTGTTCTGTAAATGGTTTTTCTTTAACGATACTTATTGTTTGAATCTTTGGATATGTTGGCATTAGATCAAACAAATTCAACAGATATGTTGCTTTAATTGCATAAGATACATTTTCTGCATCATTATGCTTTGCG
>JBAWXL010000042.1:0-22302 GCA_037144095.1 Bacteroidota bacterium | reverse complement strand
CATCAACACCCCTTCGATCAGGGGAGTCATAATGAACAATTGCATAACCAAGTTTTTTCAGTCTTGGAGTGTTTATCAAATCCTGTAATACACCTCTGTTTTCTACTTCTGATAAACCAATAATTGCCGGCCCTCCTTTAACTTGTTCGTCTCCAATCTGAGAAATTACTTCCGAAAGATGGTCGAGTTTTATCATATACTTTTCGGTATTCCAACTTGTAGAGCTGCTTGGAAGAAACTCAGCATCATCAGTATCTGGAGATTTAATTGTATCATAAAAATTTTCAGTATTATAAAAAGCAATACAAGTAATTTTAATTTTCTTCTCTTGCGCAAATAGCGAATTATAAGAAGAAAAGATACAGAAAATAAACAAAAGAATTAAAAACTTGTTTTTTGTGGTATGATGCATGATTAGATTTTTAGTTTGACAAAAGTACTACCAAAATGATTCAATAATGCGAAATAACACAAATTTAATTTTCTATGACGTTATTATTTTTACCTTTGCTAACTTTTTATCTTTGAAAACTAAATCATATCTTATATGAAGAAACTATTTCTAACTTGTTTGTTTAGCTTTATTATGCTGTCATTTTTACAAGCTCAACAAACTAAAATTAAAGGCATTATTAAAGATGTCGAAAGTGGAAAACCTCTTGTTGGTGTTGAGGTCAAAATAAATAATAATACTTCTGTTTCTGATGAATCAGGTGTATTTGAAATTAATGCTCCACAAGGGAATGCCTTTTTGACTATTGAACAAAAAGGATTTGAGGGATATTCTCAACAATTAATTATCTCCGGCACGATTATGAATTTGGAAGCAATAAGCCTGAAACCACTTTCAGATGAATCAGATAAATCTGGTATATCGGAAGTTGTGTCGTCAAGTCTCGATTTTGATGATGCGGTTCGAGACCAAAACATTTCAGGACTATTACATTCGTCAGGTGATGTTTTTACATCTACAGCCAGCTATACCTTAGGTGCTATGTATTTTAAAATAAGGGGTTATGATGGTGCAGATTTTACTACCTATATGAATGGCATTAATGTAAATGATGCTGAAAATGGCAGAGCCAATTATTCAGATTGGGGTGGATTAAATGATGTAATGCGCAATAAAGAATCTATAACAGGTATTAACTCTTCTCCTTTTTCATTTGGATCATTAGGAGGAGCTACTAATTTTATTACTCGTGCAGCATTGCAACGTAAACAAACAAAATTGACTTATTCTTTTTCGGACAGAACTTACAACCATAGAGTAATGCTTACCTACTCAACGGGTTTAATGGCTAACAACTGGGCTTTTACAGTTAGTGGTTCATTTAGGGGTGGAGATAATGCTTATGTTAAAGGTGTATTTTATGATGCATGGGCTTATTTTGCTTCTGCTGAAAAAAAAATAAATAATCATCATAGCATTAGCTTAACTATATATGGTTCGCCCACAACAAGAGGGTTGCAGGCAAGTTCAACTCAAGAAGCTTACGATTTAACCGGAAGCAATTATTATAATCCTAACTGGGGTTATCAGAATGGCGAGGTCAGAAATGCTAAAGTGAAAAACTTTCACGAACCTATGATCATCTTATCTCATTATTGGGATATTGATAAAAAGACAAAATTAACTTCTTCCTTAGCCTATTCATTTGGATACAGCGGAACTACTGCATTGAATTGGTTTAACTCAGCTGATCCGCGTCCTGATTATTACAGGAACCTACCCAGTTGGCAAAACTACATTTCAAGTCAAAGTGAGCAATTGACTCAAACGAATATTGCTTTAATTACTCAAGCTTGGAAATACAATCCTAATATTTCTCAAATCAATTGGGATAACCTTTATCAAGTAAATTATCGGGCAAACCTTAATGACAGTAGTGCAAGATATATTGTTGAAGATCGTCGAGTTGACGAAAAGAAATTATGCCTGAATATATTATTAAATAAGGAACTATCAAACAATGTAAAATTTGATGGAGGCATCGAAATTAGGAGATATACGGGGCATCATTTTAAAACAATTTCTGATTTATTAGGAGGAAATTATTGGATAGATATTGATAATTTTGCTTATCGCGATTTTGGATTAAATTCTGTTGCTTCTCAAAGTGACGCAAACAATCCAAACCGCTTTGTTAAGGTTGGGGATACTTTTGGCTATGATTACGATATAAATAATAATACAGGTTTGATTTGGGGGCAAATAAATGTAACCTCCGACAAAGTGGATTATTTTGCTGCTCTAAACCTTAACGCTACTACTTTTTGGCGTCAGGGCTATATGAGAAATGGATATAATGTTGATAATTCTTATGGAAATTCAGATAAGTATAATTTTTATGATGGCGGCATCAAAGCAGGAGTTACTTATAAGATTAATGGTCGTAATTTTATCACTTTAAATTCACAAGCTATGACCAGACCCCCATCGGTTTATAATTCATTCGTCTCTCCAAGAACTAGAAATGATGTTACTCCTAATATAAAAAGTGATGAGGTTTGGACAACAGATTTGAGCTATATCTTAAGAACTTCTGTAGTTAAAGCACGAATTACGGCTTATCAAACTAATTTCTGGGATTTAAATGAAATTACAAGTTTTTATAATGACGACTTAGGTACTTATGTCAATTATATAATGACAGGAATTGATAAAGTACATCAAGGATTGGAAATTGGACTTGAAGTAAAAGCAACAACTACCATTTCATTTACGGGGGTGGCTGCTATTGGAAATTATACATATAACAGTGATCCTAAGGCCACTATTATTTACGACAATCATTCACAACCCGATGTTAATGAAACTGTTTACATTAAGAATTTTCATATTAGTGGAAGCCCTCAAACTGCCGGATCAGTAGGCATAAGCTATCGTCACCCAAAATATTGGTTCTTTAATGCCAACTTTAATTATTTTGGCAATAATTATGCTGATTTTAATCCTGAAAGAAGAACCATTTCTGCTATGCCTTATCCCGATCCAAATGATCCACGAATCCCCGGCATACTTGGAGAAACTAAATTTAAGGATGGATTTACTTTAGATGCTTCAATTGGTAAATCTCTTATTATCAAAAAAACATATCTTAATATCAACTTTAGTGTTACCAACCTGCTCAACAATACTAATTTAGTTACCAGTGGATACGAACAATTGCGTTATAACTTCGACGATAGAAGTATCGACCAGTTTGTCCCTAAAATCTTTTATGGCTTAGGCAGAACATTTTTCTTAAATATCGGAATCAGAATATAAATACAATAAAATACAATGAAACAAATAAATTTAAACTTAAATAAAATGAAAACATTCAGAACGCAAATTATAGGTTTAATCTTTCTGCTTGCCGTTATCGGTCTTGGCAGTTGTAAAAAAGAAATAGACAAACCACCTTTCGATGAGCCACATTTTTCAATGCCTGCCGGAGCTACACTTAAAACCATTGCAGACTTGAAAGCATGGGATGGCACAGGTTCAGTGGTTATTGATTCGAATTGGTATATCAGAGCTATTGTTGTGGCAACCGACGAATCGGGAAATTATTATAAAGATATGGTAATGCAGGATTCTACAGGTGGAATCGATATTAAACTCGAAAAATACAGCTTATACAACGACTATCCTTTAGGACAAGTGGTATATGTTGCCCTTAAAGGTTTGTATCTCTCTAATGCCAATGGCACTCACTCATTAGGCTACAAAGGGGTGACCGGAATTGTAACTTTGCCTACTATCATGATAGACGGTCATTTATTTAGAGATAAATTTCCCGGACCGGTTCCTGCACCTGTTGTTTTAACTTCTCTAACTTTTCAAGATAAATATATCAACACATTGGTGGTTTTTAAAGGAGTAAGTTTTGCTGATGCTGGTTCTACTTATGCCGACCCTCTATACCTATTGGGAGGGATGACACCGCGAAACTTTACAGATACGCTTAGTTCCACTGCCATTATTATGCGTTCAAGCCACTATGCCAATTTCGCAACCGATCTCTTGCCTTCGGGAACGGGAAATGTTAGAGGTATTCTGACTAAATATAACACTTCATGGCAGTTCTGCATCAGAAGTCTTGATGATGTTTACGGTTTTGTTAAGGACTCTTCATTGATTCTCAAAGAATCATTTGCAACTTCTCTGGGTAGTTTTTCGCAATATTCTGTTACCGGAGCACAGGTTTGGGCTATCAATGCAACCTATTCTTGTGCACAAATGTCGGGTTATTCGAGCGGTAATTTAGCTAACGAAGATTGGCTGATTTCACCTGCTTTAGATCTTACACATCACATCAACATCAACTTCACTTTTCAATCGGCAATGAATTATGGAACTGCTGGAGATGGTTCATTAAAAGTATATTATTCTACTAACTATTCAGGCACGGGCAATCCAAATTCGGCAACATGGACTGAGTTCCCTTCTTATGCCTTATCAACTGGAACATGGACCTATGTTCCTTCAGGCAATCTCGATATGACCTCAATTGGCGGAACACATACTTATGTAGCTTTTAAATACACGAGCACAACATCTTCGGCAGCCACATGGGAATTGCAAAATGTTCTGATTAAAGGCACACATCTGTAATATAATATTTTAAATAGTAAAGCCCGTTTTGTGTTATCAAAACGGGTTTTTTTATTGAAATCCCCTTCTATGAATCAAATTCATTTTTGAAATGATATGTATGAATTTTTCGGGTTGTACAAACTTAGGTTTAACTTTACAAACTTTGATTAATGAATAAGTGGCAAGAAACATCCAAATGCTTATTTTTCACTTAATCAATGAAGTATAATGATTTGAATAAAAATAAAGGTCGAATTTTAACATTTACAAGCCGCTTGAAGATGTCTTCAAGCCATTTGTTGATGTCTTCGAGTCATTTGTTGATGTCTTCAAGCCATTTGTAAAGGTCTTCAAGCCATTTGTAAAGGTCTTCAAGTCGCTTGTAAAGGTCTACAAGTCGCTTGAAGATGTCTTCAAGTCATTTGTAAAGGTCTTCAAGTCGCTTGTAAAGGTCTACAAGTCGCTTGAAGATGTCTTCGAGTCATTTGTAAATGTCTTCAAGCCGCTTGAAAATGTATAAAAATGAAGAATAGAATTCAGAAAAATTGGCTGACACTCCAAGACGTTGTGCTATGTTTACTTTCTTTTATATTATTAAAATTGCTAAATTTCGATAACTGTAAAATACCATAAGGAAACTGAAATTAACTTATGCTAAACTCAGCACAGGTTTTGCGTGAAATTTCATGTTTCAAATCCAAAGGGAGGCATTGCTTTGAGTTTATGCGATAGGATGTAAAGTTACAGCTAAATGTCTACACTGCAATAGCTAATAACCCTGCTTTATCGTCCAAACCACCTACTCCGTTTTTTGTATCTCGATTTTGATTTGTCGGGAACATCCAAATAATGAGGTATAATGAACACATCATTGCTTCGGAGAGGAGTGTTTTCAAAAAGTTCCAATTCGATGCCGCTTGAAGAAGAAGTAGCTGAAGTATCTTTTTTGTAGAGCAAATCCCATTCGTCGTTGTTGTTTAAATAGAGCTTGCATTTCACTCTTCTTCTTTTTTTGTGGCTTAAACTGAAACCATATTCAACTCCCTGACTTGCGGTATATATTTTGCGAAAATCGGCTTTCTTTTTTTTATAAGTAACTAAATAAATATCGATGTCGGTTTCGTTTTTATTGAAGCTCCAGGCATAACAAAAGGCTTCATTTAGCATCACACCTGAAGTCAATCCGGTGATCAGATAAATAAAATGGTTGTTTCTTCCTATTTCAACATACTTATTGTCGAAAACCACCGCTTTATTAATTTCATACCCCTTTCCAATTCTTCTAATCCATTTAAAAACAGACCTGAATGATAAACTTACTTCGTGTCCAAAAAATTTGAAAGTATGATAAATTCCAATTAAATAGGCAAAAAAAACAGCAGGAATTATTAGTAGAACGGCCGCAATCAGATTTCTAAAATCACTTATCCCGTTAAAATGGATTTGATCATTTGATTTAAAAACAAATCCTGCTAAAACCAGATAAATCATGAAAAGATAAATTGAATATTTAAAAAAATATAGCAGAACTACGACAAGATTAAAGGAAACCGGATTTTTACTTTTCATATAAGAATATTTCACAAGTTTAAGTCAAAAAAAAGTTGGGCTAAATTAAGCCATATATTCATTTTATGGGATTACATTAAGATATTTTAACACTTTTAATAATCCGAAATAAAATGTTCTTGTTTCATACTTCAATTCGAATAGTAAAAAACTGCAATTAGAATCAACCCACTCAGAGTTCATACTAAACTTTGCAACCTAATAAATCAATTGATTATCTTTGTCAGCTAAACATAACAGTCAATTTTCTGTTTTATATAAAAACTCAAAATGTCGAACTACATTATTCTCATACTCATTCACGCTCTTTCTGATTTGGTTTTTCTGGGTAATACTTTCTCCGGTCTAAAGGAGAAGAAGTTCTTGTATTTACTGGTTCATGTTGTCATTTATATGATTCTATTGCTGTTGGCTTCGCTATTTTTATTATTTATGCCCATAAGTCTTGCTTTGCTATTTGTTGCCATCAATGCAGGGGCACATTTTATTATCGATTTGGTCACTTCAACATTGAAAACCAAATTTTGGCAAGAAGAAAAAGAAAATGCTTATTTCATCACTTCAGCACTCGATCAGTTGCTGCATGTAAGCCTGCTGCTAGGTACGTTTCATTATTTTGCACCCATGTATATTGGATAGAAAGGAAGTTTAAAAAAGTTGGCATTCAGCAGAGAGTTGTTGACTACCGACTAAAGATTGCCGACTTTTATCAATAAACGAACCACTTACAATTGGAGAAAAACTACTTTTTTTCGTTCCCGAATTTAAAGATGTCCATATTAAAAGTCAGCATTACGAATGCCCATTGGGGGATTCTGCTGCTGTTATATTCCACTCCGCTGTATTCGAATTGAGCCACTTTGAAAGAGGAAGAAGGCAACATAAAT
The DNA here is from genome assembly GCA_037144095.1 of Bacteroidota bacterium. Taxonomy (GTDB): domain Bacteria; phylum Bacteroidota; class Bacteroidia; order Bacteroidales; family CAIXTV01; genus CAIXTV01. The sequence goes on along the minus strand of JBAWXL010000042.1, from coordinate 15,261 downwards.
GAATATCCGCCTTGTAGGTTCAAATAAGGATAGATGTGCCAAACAGCGCTCAAATCTATTTCATTTCCAAGACTTTTATTAAAGGAATATATGGTGGTGCCTTTATAGAAAAAATCTTTATCTGTATTGAAATAATGATAATCGGCTTTTAGAAATAACTTATTGTTGATTCCATAAGTGATATTAAAGTATAAATCGTTCAACCCCATCCCGATAACATCGTCGTTAGAAGTAAAATAATCCATACTACCATTAAATTTATGAGCAGATCCATACAAAAGATTAAAACTATTGTTCTGTTTTTTGGTATTGCTAAACTGACCGCTCCAATGCTCATACCCCAATTGTAAAGTAAGCTTTTTGAATAAAGTATAACTTGCATCAGCTTGAGCAAACCATGCATTGATGTCGACCCCATTCTTATCTTTCCCACCCTGCCAATATCCTCTGACTGAAGCGTTAAATTTAGGGGTTTTATAAATCAGTGATAGACCTGAAGTAAGGCGCATATAAGTGGTATTTGTTGTATAGGCTTTTTGGTATCCATCAGAAATTACGGTAGCAGTAATTTTCAGATTACCCAATTTCTTTGAAAGCCAGAAGAAAGCAAGCGACTTATAATTTGTTGCGCTATAAAGAGAATAATCTGTTCCCCACAATGTAGCATCCGACACCTGATTGAAAGCACCTCCTGCGTCTAACGACCAGGTATTGTATTTCATGTGAAATAAAACCCCATCATGTGAAACACCTACTTGATTCCAATTGAGAGAACTCATTAGGCGCTCGTTATCATAATTAAATTCCTGCCTGCCCATTTTCAACCAAAGAGAATCGCACAATTTTATATCCACCCAGCCTTCTTTTAAACCAGTTGAAGCAACATCAGTTTTATATTTCTCATCTCCCCAAATTCTAACGTCCTGAAACGAAATTTTGGTAATAACTTTATCATTAGCAAAATTAAAAGATAAGCGGCTACGTTGACTTACCATGAAGTTAGGGTCAGGATTAGTAGAAACCATTTGTTTATATCCATCACGAAACTCAAACCTAGGGCGAAGTTCTGCATTAATGGTGAATTGTGAGAATGCATTTTGCAACGAGAAAATGCTAAAGATGAAGAAGAAACTGAGTTTTGTGAATTTCATTTTTATGTTGATTTAATTAAACATTCCTTTTAAATAATGCTTTGTTCGTTCTTGTTGTGGATTGTTGAAAAATTCATAAGAAGGGCCTTGTTCAATCACTTCACCTAAATACATAAACACTACGTTATCGGCAATGCGCTGAGCCTGTTGCAAAAAGTGAGTCACCAGTACGATAGTGTACTTTCCTTTCAATTCAAGAAATTTTTGCTCTATGGTCTGGCTTGAAAGGGGGTCGAGGGCAGAAGTAGGTTCGTCGGCTAAAATAATTTCGGGGTCAACGGCTAATCCTCTCGCGAGGCATAAGCGTTGTTGTTGACCAATTGATAATTTTGATGCAGGTTCGTGTAAACGATTTTTCACTTCCTCCCACAAATTGGCTTGCTCCAGATAATGCTGAACTCGTTTATGCAAAATATTTTTCCTTAACCTCCCACTGATGCGCAATCCAAATGCTACGTTGTTGAAAATGTTCATTGGCAAAGGATATGGACGCTGCGAAAGCAAGCCCATCTTTTTTCTTATCTCTGTAATATCCTGACTTGCATTAAGGATATTTTGCTCGTCTATAGTTATGCTTCCCTGCACTTTCATTTCAGGATAAAGATCTGTCAAGCGATTGAGGGTTTTCAATAGTGTAGTTTTTCCGCAACCAGAAGGACCAATTATCACCGTTATTTTTCCTTCGGGAATACAAATATTAATATCCTTCAGTATATCTTGTTTTCCAATACTGAGGTTCAGATGTTCGATATGTATTTTACAACCCTGATGCATAGATTAAAAACGAATTTTATGTTTAGCGTATTTGCGTGAAAAATATCGGGCAAAAATACTAATTAAAAGGATAATTACTGTTAAAACTAAAGCGGATGTATAAGCGCGGGCTTTCACTTCGGGTATGGGCGAACTAAGCTGAAAGAAGATAGAAAGTGGAAGTGTTGCTGCCGGTTGATTCAGCGACGTGGGAATACTATCAGTAAATCCAGCAGTAAACATGACTGCCGCAGCATCGCCAATTGCCCTACCAAAAGACAACAGTATGGAAGTAATAAATCCGGGAACACATTGCCGCAACACCACTCTATAGGATGTTTCCGAAAGAGTTGCTCCTAAAGAAAAGGACGATTCAAGTAAACCTATTGGAACAGTTTTCAGAACCTCATCAAACGACCTTATCATAATCGGAATGATGAACAATGTAACGGTAACAATTCCTGCCAATAAAGAAGTTCTTAAACCTAAATAAATCATTATCCCAAACGCAAAAGCGCCATATACAATTGAAGGAACCCCCCACATCAGGTCTAAAAGAAAACGAATGAAATTGGTTGTTTTTTTATACTTACGTAAATGTACATTAATAAAAAGAGCAACGGGAATTGAAATGAGCATGGCAAGTATGGAAGCCCCAATTGCAAGATAAAAGGAACCTAAAATAGCATTTAAAATACCTCCCTCCTTCCCGAAATAGAATCCCCCTTTAGGTTCTTGCGTCAGCATTTCCCATGAAAGCGCAGGCAAACCCTTATATAAAATGCTCAACACAATTAAGAACAAACTTATTGCAATGAACACTGTTGAAAAGAACATCAACACTCTAAAAAACTTTTCTTCTGCTCTCGATGTTTTTCTCATTTGGATTTATAAGTTTTTTTCGAGACGAACAATAGCCAGCCTCGAAGCAAAATTGAAAAATAAAACAATCACAAACAATACCAATGCAGCCAGCATCAATGCCGAATCATACAATGGAATGGACATCATTTCGCCATAATTATTGGCAATAAGAGCAGGCAGAGGATAGCCGGGTTGCAGGGTTCCATATGGGATACGGGTTACATTCCCCACTACCATCATCACAGCTATAGTTTCTCCAAAAGCTCTTGATAATCCAAGTCCGACAGCAGAAACGATACCGGGAAATGCTTTACGGAGAATCACTTTTTTAATGGTTTGCCAACGAGTGGCTCCTAATGCAAGAGCGGCTTCGGTAAGTTCTTCAGGTATGGTTTTAAATATTTCTATTAAAATATTCAACATAAAGGGGATAATCATGATTGCTAACACGATTGCTCCTGCTAAAATACTGTATCCCGAAATCGTTTTTCCAAATATCGGGGCAATATAATTGGCAACAAAAGGCACTACAATCAAAACTCCCCATACTCCATAAATCACAGAAGGAATTCCGGCTAAAATATCAATCACGGGATGCATCAGATTGAGCACCCATCTTTTGGCATATTGAGTAATGTGCAAGGAAGTAAGTAAACAGATTGGGACAGCAAATATCACTGCCAAAATGGTAACCCATAAAGAACTTAATATAAAAGGTAATAAACCGAACTTTCCACTTAAGGGTTTCCATTCGGTAGAAAACAAAAGACTTGATAAAGAATGGTCGTTAAGCAAGGTAGCCGATTTGATATACAAACCAATGCCTAACATAAAAGGCAATAAAATGACAAAGATTAAACTAATCAGCATCCACGAACCGTGTAAACGGTTTCGGACTTGTCGGCTGATAGTTAACACCCCCATAATGTTTTACTTTTTATTGAGTTTTTCAAGTTGTGTTTTAATTTGCTCAGAGGGTAAACCCACATAACCTGCTTCAGGAATATATTTTTGTCCGTCGGTAAGTATCCATTGAATAAATGCTGTAACAAGATATTTCTTTGGCGAGCCTTTCGAAACAAAATATAAATCTCTTGCTGGAGGAGAAGGATATCTTCCTGTACTTATGGCACTCATAACATTATCCAAGGATGAATAGAAATTTTCTTCAGGATCAATTTTGCCGTTTTCATTAATATCGATAGGTAAAACCGTCATCCCTAAGAATGGTTTACGGGTTTTAATGTCATACACATAAATTACATTATTAAAACCAAGTGCATTTTTATCGCTTTTTACTGCATCTGCAATTCCGGGGTCACCAAACACACCAATTCCTGTGAGGCTTTCCTGATTTTTACCTAAATATTTTCCCCACATTTCTGCCGCGCCACAGGCATCGGAACGCGTATATGCTACTACTTTAGCCGTTGAATTTGTCTTTAGCAATTGTCCCCAGGTTATTTTCTTTTCGGTTAAAAACACATCAGCCAATTGTTTTTTCGTCAAACCTTGTTGCATGAGTTCTTTTGAAACAGGGTTATTAATATTAATGGTGGGTAAAACAGCATCCTTTGTTAAAGCGATGAACCATGCCCCTTTATTGACTTCTTCAGGAGAAATAGGTCGTGATACCATTCCCAAATCAACCATGCCTGAAAGAGCATCGGTCATTCCTTTTCCTGCACCTCCAGCCGAAACATCTATCTTTACATCAGGATGCAATTTCTTAAACTCTTCAGCCCATTTTACTACTATTGGATACATAGCAAATGCTCCTGAAATGCTAATTACTCCTTTCAATGTCTGAGTTGAATCAGATTGATTTGTCTTGTTGCTGCTGCAACCAGTAATCATTGCGAAATACATCGCAAAGACAATTACTGAACCTGTGAATAGAATTCTTTTCATCATTATAATTTTAGAGAATATTATTTATTATCGAAATACTGTTTTAACTTCTCGCTTAGGGTGTTGACAAAGTTCTGCAATGGGTTTTGCAACATCATTTTCATCATTTGATTTACATCAGCATTAAGCCAGGTTTTCACCATTGAAGTATCACCAGAAACCGACTGTATGTTAATTCCTAAATCAAAACTAACTGATCCCATTGCTTGAGGAGTGATGATAATGGAAGTAAATGGAGTTTTTTCTTTATATTGTAATTGGAGTTCGGGTAATCCCTGAATCATAAAAGAGCAGGTGTTTTCATCTGCTTTCCAATGCGTAACTTGATGTGGCATTAAATTACTGAAGTTATTAAAATCAGCTAAAAAAGAATAAATGCGTTCATTTGATGCATTTACTTCTGTGTTTTTACTTTCGACCTGCAACATGATTTATAATATTTCTCCCCATTTTTCGGGGGCTTCGCGCCAACGAATCAATGATTCGATATCGCTTTGAGTTATGTAATCTCTTTTAACGGCTTCTTCAATCAAAGCTTCATAATTGCTAAGTGTAAAAAGTGGAACTTTAGCATTTATGAAGTTTTCTGTTGCCGTTGGAAGCTGATAGGTGAAAATTGCGACCATCCCTTTTACTTTACAACCTGCATTGGTTAAAGCCTCAACTGCTTTCAGGCTGCTTCCGCCTGTCGAAATTAAATCTTCGACCACTACAACTGATTGTCCTGATTCGACAACTCCTTCGATGAGATTAGATAAACCATGCGCCTTCTCAGATGTTCGCACATACACAAATGGCAATCCCATATCCTGAGCAATCAGAGCTCCGTGTGCAATTGCACCGGTAGCAACTCCTGCAATCACATCAGGTTTGCCAAATTCTTCATTTATCAGCTTAACAAACTCCTGACGGATGTATGTTCTGATGGTTGGATAGGATAATGTTTTACGATTATCACAATAAATTGGAGACTTCAACCCGGATGACCATGTGAATGGGGAAGCTACATTTAGTTTAATTGCTTTGATTTGTAATAAAAAATCAGCAACTTTGCCGGCAGTTTCAATATTCTGTTTCATGCTGCAAATGTATAAAGTTTTCATTAAAAATCGAGTAATAATCTTTTCTGACGTTCCGCCGAAGGAGGGTGAAATGTGTCTGCATTATACAATTGGCGAAGATTCTAAAAAGTTGAAGAAATTTTTCAGAGAGTTTATTGAAAGTGAATTTCAGGAAGGTTATATTATTTGCTCTTTAATCGAAATTACGTTTAATCTGTTTTTATCTTATTTCAAAATAGTGGATGCGGCAGGGGGTGTGGTGAAGAATGAGAAGGGTGAGATGCTGTTTATTTTCCGAAAAAAGTTATGGGATTTACCCAAAGGGCATGTGGATGAGGGCGAAAGTTATTATAATGCAGCTCTGCGAGAAGTTTCGGAAGAAACCGGCATACCAAATCCAGAGATAAAAGCAGAGCTAATTTTCATGCACCACATGTACAAGGAAAATAGGAAATGGTGTATCAAACGTGTGCTTTGGTACGAAATGTTTTGTTCTTCAAAAACCCCATTGATTCCTCAAGCCGAAGAAAAAATCACTAACATCAAATGGTTTCATCCCCAAGCAACAAAGGAAGTTTTTCTAAACAGTTTTGCTTCAATAAAAGAAATTACGAAATTGTATATTTGATTTTTAATTTTTTGGCTTCGAATCTGCTATATTGCACATATATTGCACTTTAATACTGAAAAAAATCAGGTAGATGCTATAAAAACGGAGTTCAATAACTGCGATACCGGTGTTACATAACTCGAGAAGTTTTGTTCGGAACTGCGATGATGGAGGGTATAACTCCGTAAGCGGAGTTCAGAACTAGAATGATCATGTTCGGAACTGGGATGCCGGAGATGTAAACTCTATAAGCGGAGCTCGGAACTCGGATGATCGAGTTTGGAACCGGGATGCCGGAGGTGTAAACTCCGCAAGAGGAGTTCGGAACTCGAAAGATCAAGCTCGGAACTGCGATGCCGGAGTTCGGAACTTGCTTAGTTCTGTTATACAACCCTGAAAGTGGTGTTCTACAACTTGAGCACTTCAGTTCTTGAGAGAAAATAATAAGTATTACACGAATTGATTTTAAGAAAAATGCTGATTGTTCTGAAATAGATTGTATTGATTTCAGATGTAAAGCACTACTCCAGTTTAAGTTCTTCTATCTGGTAAATTTCGTAGGTATCATTATCATAAACAAAAGCATAAACGCTGCAATGATCATCATTCCAATCAGGATTTACTGAATAAGAAAAAGCTTTAACAACTGACGAATCACGTATTACAGGAACTGCTGTTGTAGCAAGAGCTGTTCCCCAAGTAGAGTTTATTGCATCTCTTAAAACATGTTTATGAACATAATCAATAATTTCAGGAGTTGTTCCAATAGCAGAATTACCATTCTTTTGGGGTGAAATTATGCTATCTTCAACAATTAGCACACTTAACATAAGGTTTTTAGTAAGATTAGCCTTATAAGTTGTCTTTATGAATGTCTTCAATATTCGATTGTCCTGGTTATAATTATTGATGATTTGCATGGCAATTGTTATGGGTTTTAGTTTTGCCGTAACTACAGCTCCTCCCCATGATGATGCATATAAAATATTAGCGCTGGTTGGGTATCCCACTCTGTTCACCATACCATCAGGCAATCCGGCACTGCTCATTCCAAACTTATTATCAAATGCAGTGCCTGCTTGTGTGCGATATTCGGCAGTAAAATTGCCTGTTGCATCCGGAATTGCAAAATCGCCACAATGCACTTCCATTAATACCAAAGTATCGCCATTCAAATCTTTTAGATTACGAGCTATTTGGGAACCAGTGGGGCAATTCACACATTTTATACCTGTATATTCTTCCAACAATACCTTATTAAAATAGGTAGAAGGAAGTGCCGGAAAAGTAGGGATTGAATCAGTAATGATGTTATTGCCACCTTCAGTATAGGGAGCCTCTATTTTATCGCATGAAACCAAAGTAAAAAGACAGCCGCTTAAGAGAGCAACCATCAGACAAATTAATTTAATTCTTTTCATAATATTCATATTTTAAAAACTACTTGTAATGGTTAAAGTTATTCCGTTTGAAGCAGGAACAGAGCGACAAACACCTCCCACGCAAACCACTCCATCTACTTGTTTTCCATAAACGAGTGCGATACGACTTGTGTTGTGCACATAAGCCACACCCACATTATAATAATGAAATTGCTTCGAGGCCTCTTTGTTTCCATAATTCCACCGATCAGTTAGTGAAAAGAACCATTTAGGAGCTATCGAAAGTTCAGCCATTCCCATAAGCCAATTACCTTTGTCTTGTTGGGTTGATAAGTGTTCAAACTCAATACGAAGGGTTTTATCTTCTGTTAAAGCAAACGACATATCAACAATTCCAATATTTCCATAAAGCAAAGAATCGCCGGTTTCCATCAAGTGACCTTGAATGATGGCATAATTATAAATTAGGTTTACATACATGGCACTCATTTTAAACTTCTTGCTGAACTTATGTCCAATTTCTAAATTAAAATCCTGAAAATACATTTCTTTCCCAAAAGAAAAGAAATCAGACTTATAACCTAAAGTGCCAGGTTTGCCAATGTAGGTAGAATCATCAATTTGCTTTTTATCCAACGCATGAATTTGGGAGAAATTAGCTGAAATGCTGGTTCCATACTTTCCACCAAGCACGCTGCCTTTTTTAATCTTATAATCAATTTGTGCCTGATATCCCATCTCGCCATTGGGTTGGGTTGAATAGGGATAATAAGCAGCAAGACTATAAGTGTGCTCTTTCGAAATGGTAGGCAGATAGTTAATGTTCAACACATTTCCTGTTTGGGTGCGATCGGAACGGAAGTCCATATTATCAACCCTTTTTCCGCTGAGTGAAATACCCAAACCTTTTTGGGAATAAGATAGATTTAAAAATAAAGCCTCACCATCTTTATATATAAAACTATTTACCGTGGAAGGATCATTTATTTTATGAGCAAACTCGCCCATGAAATCAAACTTGCCATAACTCAAACTCAGTCGTCCGGCATAAGCCCCCACATTGGCAGGCAACTTATATAAAGGATCAGAATCTTCCTGATATTTGCTTATAAAACTACCACCTATCGTCATTTTCAATTTGGCACCTTTATATTTTAAAATTAAATCATTTAGTGAAACATCTACATCTGCTCCTCTCACCAAACCCTGTGGTTTTTCGAAGAAGAAACGCTGACGACCTATGATACCTTTAACTGTAACGCCATCAAAAGGAGTGTATTTCACCCGTAAACCATCAAGCGAATTATCGAAACCGAGATTCCAGTTTTCGTAAGTCCGCAGTATTAATCCTGAACCAAACTGTTCATAATAATTTCCTACCGTTACTTCGATATTATCATTTTTATAAGTGGCAAAACGATAAGAAATCCCATTGCCGGCATACCGTTTATCGTAGCCTAGCATAGGGTTGAGGAAGTTTTCATAGCGCAAACCTGCAGTGAAATTTCCGTTGGTATATAGCAGATTGGCGAAGCCATTTACCAGTAGTTTTTCAGGAACATTGGGTGCTCCAATGGCAGAATCCTGAAAATAATATTGTGCATCTACCTGAAAGTTCCCGGTGATTTTGCCCTGAGAAAGAACGTTTTGTGTGAAACCCCAAATAGGAGCGAGTGTAATTGCAATAAATAATATTCGTTTCATTAAATGAGATGTGTTACTAATTGATTCTACATTTGATTAAATTCAAAGCCCCAAATTTAAAATTCCAAGATTACATTATAGCCTTGGATCTTTGAATTTGGAACTTGGGTCTTGGATCTTATTTTTCCATGGAAACATCTTCGCCGGCAATAATCTTTTTAACTACTTTAATTAGTTCCAATTCACCACCGTCGGCAAAAGAAGTGTGTTGCCAAACGATTTCGCCTTTACCGTTCAATATGAAAGTATGAGGAATCATATTCACATTCATTGCCCTTTTGAAGTCGCTGTTTACATCCAACAAGATTTCAAATTCCCAGCCTTTGCCTTCGGCTGTGGGTTTCACTTTTGAAGAAGAGCGCGAATCGTCGATAGACACGGCATAGAGTTTTACACCGGTTTCTTTCACCCAATCGTCCCACACTTCCGAAATGGCGGTGAGTTCCTTTTGACAAGGTTTGCACCATAATGCCCAAAAACTAATGATGACAGGCTTGCCATCGTTGCTGATTTTTGAAGTATTAATGGTATTTCCCTTCACATCTTTGAGTTCAACTGAAGGAACTTTTGGATAGGATTTTTCTTTTTTCTCCGGTGTTTGCGCAAGCAAAGTGAAGGAAATGAATAGTGAAACAATAAACAAACTTAGAGTTTTCATGTTGTTGTTTTTTAAATTATAGTGTATTGATTAATAGATTTATTTCAGTTTATCTTATATGCAAATTACGAACCAAAAGTAATATTATTTTTCTAAATCGATTTTAGGTTGATAAATAAATTCAATGTGAATACATTTTTGAAATAAAATGTTCTCAGAAAAATTATTTCCTTTGAAATGCATTAAATTAAGACATCGCATAAAAATGTTTACCTTTACAAGGTATTTAACCAAACTAAAATGAAAATCACTTTATATAAAAATCACATCTATACTTACTGTATTTTTATCTTTTTATTTATTTTTTCTCCTCAGTATAGCATAGCTCAACCTTCGTTAAACCTTACAATATCTGGTCTTTTAAGCTGGCAGCCTTCAAGTGTAACGCCACAAAATATTTCAAGCGTTCCACTTAGCCCGAGAGTTATTTCACCTAATTTTCAAGTGGGAAGTTTGCTTGATACCAATGCAAAAATACTGTATTGTCCCGATGGAATGAATAATTTTGGTTCCTATATCGACTCTGCTGCTAAATTCAATTTGTTCAATTTTTCGCATTGGCAATATATTGATATTCTTGCGTGGTTTGGTGGAAGTGCGAGCACCCCCATCGTTATTCCCGCAAAGTCGTGGGTGGATGCGGCTCATCGAAACGGAGTGAAAGTGATTGGTACTATTTTCATGGCGCCCGCCGCTTACGGGGGAACTCAACCCGCTATGCAAAGCTTTTTGGTGCAAGATAGCCTTGGCAACTTCACTGCGGCTAAAAAGATGATTGAAATAGCCAACTATTATCATTTTGATGGATGGATGCTGAATTTTGAGACTTCTGTTAACTCTGCAACCGGAGCTTTGGCTTCTTCTTTTGTGAAAAAACTGGACAGTGCTTATACGGGTGAAGTGATTTGGTATGATGCCATGTTGCAAAATGGTTCAGTGTCGTATCAGAACTGTTTGAACTCAAATGATGCTTATTTTTTTCAGAATTCAACAGGATTGTTTACTAATTATGCATGGTCGTTTACTTCAACCGTAACGGGTTCGAATACGTATGCTACGGGTTTGGGATTAAGTCCTTTTAAGGTGTATACAGGAGCGGATATGTGGCCATCACGTACGGCACAGCCTGCATTTAACAGTTATTCGTGGATTGATAAAATCATCACCAATGGGGTGGCTAAAACTTCAATTGCCTTGTTTGCCACTAATTTTACTTTCAACTATGCAAGTTATTCTACTTTCAACACCGATTCGAGTGCATATAATAATTTCTATAGTGTAGAGAGGAAAATATTTTCGGGGGTTGATCAAAATCCTTTTGTAGTTGATAGCACATGGAAAGGTATTGGAAATTATATTCCAGTGCGCACGACGCTTACTTCTCTTCCATTTCAAACTGATTTTAATACCGGGCATGGTTTTAATTATTATGATCAGGGAAATGTTCTGGTAGCGGGTTCGTGGAGCAATATTTCGCATCAGTCTCCCTTACCTTCATGGACGTTTTATGCTGCAGGTGTGAGTATTAATTATGATTTCAATACCGCTTTTTCGGGAGGCTCTTCTTTATCTATTGCTTCGACGGTTGCAGGAAATTATTCGATTCCGCTGTACTCCGTTGATTTGATAACAACGAGCGATTTGCTTAATTTAGAATTGGCATTGAAATCATCGTCTGATTCTATTGATTCTGTTTCCATCTATCTAACAAAGAAGAATAGTGCACTTCCGGCTGTTGCTGTTTTTCATCCTGCATTTAATGGAAATTGGGAGGATTTGAGCTTTAATAGTTGTCCTGTGGATGTTTCTGATACGCTAATTTCTATTGTATTAAATATACATTCTTCAGGTGCTTTCAATTTGAATATTGGGAAAATAGGAATTGAAACAGCTTCAGGAACTATAGTTCAGAACATGCCTTTAAAGACTAATAATCTGTCTGTTTATCCCAATCCTTCTGATGGAAATGTGACGTTTTGCAATAATAAGGAGGTGGATGGGCAATTGAATGTTTTTGATTTAAAGGGAAATAATATCATCAAAAAAAGCATTCGAAAAGGGGAAACACAACATTTGATTCTTCCGCATAACAATGTATATTTGTATGAATTTAATAACGGGAAAGAAAATCAATATGGAAAATTGATTGTTTATTAAACCGTGGGTGAGCTTTTGGCTTAGCTGTATTTGACCGGCAATTTTAGTTCTTCTTTTTTAAAAACATAAACCTATTTTCAACACATTTCAAATCAATAAACATCAATTCAAATGAAAACACAACGCACTCTTTTTTTAATTTTGATGCTTATTGCATCTTTTGCTCATGCTCAGGAAATTCCAAAAACAAATCATCAATCCCCTTTAGAACAAATTGCTTTTAAGGCACATTTGATTAATCCTTTATCGGTAAATGGGAATACTGATGTGGCTTTTGATACGGTTTTTTTTAATAATGGGAATGCTTATAATAAGGAGACGGGGAATTTTATTTCGCCCGCTGCCGGATTGTATTATTTTCATGCACAGTTAATTTGGTATGCTTCAGAAAAACCGCATACTGTTGGTTTTAGGATTGCCAAGAACAGCAATTCGGCGGATGATGTTGAATCGTGGACTGAAATAAGCCAGAGTATGCAGGGGGCTGCTTTTACGGCTACTTCTGCTCTGATGAATCTTGCGGTTGGTGACACTGTGAAAGTGAAAGCTAATGCTGCATGGGGTGGCAATACCACGATTGGGACGTATTTAGGCGACTCGCATTTTTTTGGGTATAAAGTCTATTGAAAAATAAGTGAAATTAAGGCTGAGATGAACTCACTTTTATTATGTTTTTGAAGAAAATGGGGAAGCGAATAAGGCTGTTTTGCGATTTATTGCTCAGAGGGGACATTGGCACATTTAATGGGAGCAGAGCAGGTTTTGATAATGCAAATTTTGGATTAAAATCAATGGAAGATCCGGATAGGGGTGAAGTAAATGATGCCCCCTATGAGCACCATATATAAAAAAATGAAATGCAACTAGGCTCACCAAGTCAACATCTTATCAATATTAAATCTAACAGTTTTAAAAGCAAATCTTATTAATAATACAGGACAATCTAATAAATAGAGCAGATGTTTTGTTTGATTTATAGCTGCCAACGCAAACTAAGCGGCAAAATGAGCAACCAAAAAAATGATTTTTTAGGTTGCTAAAGGAGTTTTTTTAGTTGCTAAAAGAGTTTTATAAGTTGCTAAGACGATTTTATAAGCTGCTAAGAGAGTTTTATAAGCTACTAAAATGACTTTAAAAGCTGCTATAAGAGTTTTATAAGCTGCTAATATGATTTTATAAGCTGTTAAAAGAGTTTTATAAGCTGCTAAAACGACTTGTAAGTTTGATTAATTAATTAGTTAATCTCAACATTATCTAATAGATAACTATATAATGATGCCGAAAAATAAAGTAGCTACTGTAATGTGAACTTGTGCTTATATTTCAATAAGAAGTTGATTTATAGCTGTATGTATAATTAATACGATTTTCGCTCCCACCTGAGCGGCATATATAAAAATGCGATACTGCTAAGTCGAATTTGCAATTCGGCTTTGTACACAGGATAATTTGCAATTTTCTTTATTTTAGCTAAAACCATAGCATTTTATCATTTAAGTTCGCTGGTTGAAACCTAGGGCAATGTATGAACCTTTATGTAGCTTTGTGCCAAATCTTTGTGAGGTATTGTTTTTCAGTGTTTTTAATTTTGTTTAATTCCTATTTTAAAAGTAAATATTCACCCATCTAAACTGCAAATTGTCATGTGTTTAAACCAAGTTGCAAAATAAGCTTAGTTGTGTTACTTATTTTAATATGTGGTCAGAGTGGGCTTTGCTGCTAAGATGAGTATTTCAACTCAAATTAATTTTACAATAAACCTAAATTCAAAAAAATGATTAACTTTGAGGGGCAAAATAATTTGCTTGTTTAATACCTAAATTATGAAAAAATATACTTTCTTTTTATTTATTATGTGTTTGTTTGTAAATCTTTTGGCTGATGCACAGGGGATTGACAACAACATTAGGTCAGTGAAATATTCTGATTATGATGCATCTCAAATTTCGGGGGCGGAGCAGGTGGTACCCAATAATCAGTCATCTTTGTTGGATGTAGTGTTTACTTCTTCTAATCTTCCTATTATTGTTATCAATACCAATAATGTTACGATTCCTGATTCGCCGAAAATTCCGGCACACATGGGGATTATTTATAATGGACCCGGGGTGAGGAATTATATGACCGACTCGTTCAATAACTACAATAATAATATCGGTATTGAGCTTAGGGGATCGACTTCGCAATCGTTTCCGCAAAAGCCTTATGGTTTGGAAACGAGGGATTCGAGCGGATTGCAGCATGATACCATCGTCTTGCAAATGCCTGAGGAAAATGACTGGATATTGTATCCACCCTATGATGATAAAACTTGTATGCGTAATACTTTGGTTTATGATTTAGCCAATAAAACCGGTCATTATGCTGTGCGGACAAAATTTTGTGAGTTGGTGTTAAATGGAAATTATCAGGGAATTTATGTGTGGATGGAAAAGATTAAACACGATCAGAATCGCGTGGATATTGCTAAGATGGATACCTGGGATACGCTTGGGGATGCATTGACGGGTGGTTATATTTTTAAGATTGATAAAACTACCGGAAGTGGGGGAAGTGATGGATGGAATTCGACCTATCTGACAGATGGGGGTCATACGTTGCGCTTTTTGTATGAATATCCTGCTTATGATGCCATCGTTGTGCCTCAGGAGAATTATATCAGGGCTTATGTAGATTCTTTTGAAGTGGCATTGAAATCGAACTATTTTGCTGACCCTGTGAATGGTTATAGAAAATACATCGATGTGAATTCTTTTATTGATTATTTCCTTTTAAGTGAGTTTACACGAAACGTGGATAGTTATCGCTTGAGTACATTTCTATATAAGCAAAGAAATAGTGAAGGGAGAAAAATTGTTTGTGGTCCGGTGTGGGATTATAATATCGCTCTTGGAAATGCGGATTATAATAATGGAGCCTCGACTTCAGGCTGGGCTTATGTAGATAATGAAAACTTCACCGGAGACGACCCCTTTTGGTGGGCGTGGTTTATGCAAAATACTTCTTTTAT
>JBAWXL010000041.1:0-22329 GCA_037144095.1 Bacteroidota bacterium | reverse complement strand
AATAAATGTCTTTTTTGACTAAGCCATTAGCCTTCTCTTGAAGTAAACGACTCCTACAATTAACAATAGAAATCCCATAATGATGATACCCCATTGAGAAAGGGTCGGGATGCTATGAGTTCCCACGAGTCTTGTTTTAAATGTGCATTCACAATATTGTGGATAATTTTAAAAATTTACATTGTACGTTCCCTGTTGAATAATGATACTATCATAGCCCAGGGCATTTGAAACAGCGGAGCCAATAAAAAAGTCAACAGATATGGGTATCGAATTATCATCTAATGCTGCTCTACGATCGAAAATTAAATGCACTTTGTTTTGGTTGTCGATATTTATCATCGCTTTACCATAACCGGCATTAAATTCGGTGGGAGTTAACGGAACATTTGAAGGCTCAAAAGGGAAATTTACGTAAACACCAAAAGGGACATCACATGGGCAAGGGGGGGCATAACAAAGCTGTGCTCCATTGTTAAAGAATTTCATCTTAACATTAACATTAACAGATGCATTTGAACTGATTGAGATTAAACTAAATGCTATTAAGCATATTAAAAAATAATAGTTTTTTTCATGATTTTTTTTAAATTAAAATTTGTTTTGACTATAAAGTTGATTAATAAATTAGAAAACATAACTAATTTTATACTGCTTACTAAGGTCTCCTTTCTATATTGTTTAAGGAATTAGTATACTGAAAATTAGGTCACCATCACCGAAAAAACATCCCCATAGTTGTCGACTATGTTTTCGTCGACAACTATGGCTATACGCACATAAGTGCGTACGTCCTTAGGCAGGTTTTCTATTTTCACCTTCTCCCTTCGCGTGACGGCTTTTAGTTTCCACGAACTCGCCACATCGGGAGTTTGGGTAACTTCCACCAAACGCGAAATCATCCCTTTTGGCTTGGTGCGGCTCCACACCATAATAGCCCCACTTTCTTCAAGATCTTCTGCTTCCTCATCTTTCTGCTTTTTCTTTGGTTTTGGTTCCCAAATAGGCATTTTGGAGCTTTCGGCTTTCACCTTATCTCCATTACACACCGAATTCACATATTGCGAATTCTGGCTCCAATCGCTACAAACCAGCTCAAGGGCTATGTTTTTATTAATAATAGCTTCATCATCTCCATATTTAGCCAATGCAATCTTGGCAATTAAATCATCAATATGACTTTTCCAAGTGGCTGATGGCACAGGTAAATTTAGAAAATTATCATTGTTGAGTGTTCCTTCGTAAGCATTGCGGCTGAGGGTAACGATGTTGCTTTCTGATTCATCCTTAATGTCGGTTATTACTTTTGTTTTTTTATAACTCATGATTTTTGATTTTTACTTTTGTTTTTATTTAATATTATTCTAAATAGCTATCAGTTTGCCTTTATCCGACAAACTGATAGCTTTATTTTTCTATGGCATCCCCGGATATTGAGTAAAAGGACCTTGATTTAGTCTTGGTTCAAAAAGATTGAAATCGTCGAAATCTACTAAACCATTGCCGTTGAAATCGGCAATAGTAAAACCGTAAGTTCCTTCGTTAAGATAAGGCTCAAATAGATTGAAATCATCGAAGTCTACTCCCATGCTATAATCTAAATCTCCAAGATAGAAAGCATAAATTCCTGTTGCAACAGAAACCTGTGGGTCATTTCCTCCTGCTGCCTGATAAGCATTTATAGCACTTGCGCTGAAGTTGTAATCTATTGTAGTTGTATTGAAAGGAACAGCATTAGCCGACCATGTTTCTAAGTGATTGCGACTGCGAATTCTAAGATAATATTTTCCTGTAAGGTTTGGTGAAACCTGAAAAGAAGCTATCCCACTTGTTGATAAATCAATCCCACTTATACTTACTCCAGCAGGATTGTATGGTGAATTTTCATTAAACAAATCCACCTGAATTTTATCAGCTATTCCTGCACCATACTTAGCAAAAGTCAATCCGCTATTCCAGTCCATATCCTGAGCTTCAAACATACTGTTGTTAGTTGAATGATCAAATAAACCTTCTAAATAAAGATGTAGATTAACGGTTTTAACAAGATTGACATTTACCCTAACTCCAAGCCTATCATGGCTCTCACATCCACCAACAGTTTGACTTGCATAATAGGTGCTCCCATTTGTTAAAGCATCTATTGTCGAAAGCAAATTACCTCCTGTTGGTGCATCATACCAGCGAATATCGGTGCCATTAGCTACTAAATTAGATATTGAGGCAGCATATGAAAACGTTTGTGTTGTTAAACCTGAAGGAGCTTCTGGGTAAGGTTTAATAGTCATAATAACTATATTTGAACTTACCGTGTTCTCAGCCACACATGTAGCATTTGATGTCATAATACAAGAAATGACATCACTATTTACAAGAATATTGGTTAAAAAACTTGATGTAGTTGCACCGCTGATATCAATTCCATTCTTTTTCCATTGGAATGATGGGGTTCCAGAAGTAAATGGAATTGCAGTAAAATTAACACTAGATCCAGAACAAATAGCATCTGATGGAAATGCAGAGATATGAACACTATCTATTACATTTGGATGAACAGCCATTGAAATTGTATTCGAGGTTGAAGGATTTCCATTTATACAAGTAAGATTTGATGAAATTATACATTTTACCTGATCATTATTATTGAGCGTAGATGATGTAAAGGTCGAACTATTTTGCCAAACATTATTCCCATTTACTTGCCATTGATAATTTGGATTAGTACCTCCATTTAATATATTGGCAGTAAAACAAACCGAAGTGCCCTGACATATTGGACCATTTGGAATTGCGGAAATAGAAGCATACATAGGTAGGACTTGATTAACATTAATATCAAAATATGTGGTCGGCCCAATTTGGCTATTTTGAATCGTATAAAAACTAATGTGTTTTGATCCAGGTGTTGTCCATTTTACTTGAAATGGGCCGGCACCACTTCCACTTAGTACTATTCCTCCATCCCAATACCAATTATAACTTACATTATTTATTGGCAGCCCATTATAAACTATAGTTGCAATATCATTTTCGCAGATCGATGAAGGGTGCCCAAGTAATCCAATATCAGGAATATAAAAAACAGTTGCATAATATCTAATTTTATTATTAACGCCAAGATTATCAGGTATTTTGCATAATAAGCCAAACCTATTAGTAGTACTAGTTAAATTATCAACTATAGTTGCATTTGAAGGATTACTTTCTAACTTACTTATAATTTCTGACATTGTTATTATAGTTTCCCTTGCCTGATCTGCATCAAGTGTTTTTCTACCTGATAAAAAATTGCTACTAAGATGGTCAAAACTTCCAATTTGTGTTAAATCAGCAATACCTTTACTTGTTAGAAAAGCTGAATACAAATCAGTGCCTTGATTTATAAAGTTATGGTAATCCTGCCGTTGCTGAGAACTTAATGAATTATCTCTATCAACTATTAAATTCAACATGTTTTTAGCAGTTGAAATACCTGCTGTTTCTATTGTTAATTCAAGTGCTGCACCACATACTAAAATCGCAGTAGGAGATAAAGCTCCTATTGTTACAATAGATCCAAACGCAGCAAGTCCACAACCAGTCCCAAGTAAAACTACAGGTAGATTTGTGACAGTCTCATTAATTACATTACTAAAAAGTGTCTGAATATCATTCATAGTATAATTATTTTGACCAAGTGGTGGAAGTTGTGTTGCCATATTATAAGTTGTCACATATTGGCTTTGTGGGACCACCCCATTATCCACAATAACACTATAATCAACTTTTAAATTGTTAGGAAGAAAATAGAAAGAAAATGTAAAAAATCCATTCTCAGTCGTATTCGTTGTAGTATATTGTATAATTCCCAAAACATCAGACATACTCGTTATTTGACATTGTTGCGAAATTGGATCATCAACTCCTAAACTTATTCCTTGTATTGGATTATTATTATTATCTTTAATAGCTATTATAATAGAAATAGGGACTCCAATATTATAGGTAGTGCTAGTACTTGAAATAGTTATATGAATTGGTAAAGTTTCTGTTGAAAATTCCCAAATAGGACAATTTATTGCATTTCCCCAATTGTTATATGGTATTATTTGCCAATAATAGGTCTGATTCGGAAGAAGGGAAGAAGGAGGAGTATATGTATTTGTAAGAATATCCTGTAAAAAAGGAGGAGGATTTGTTGTCCCAAAGCATAATGCATACCCATATCCATTTGGTGAACCTCCACCACTCGACCATGTTATTGATGAATTTACAGAAACATTAGTTGCACCATATGAAGGTAATGGATTAATTGCACAGTTTGGGATAGTCCCAATTGTAAATGACCAAATAGGGCATCCTGTAGCGTCACCCCCATTATTTATTGGAATTATCTTCCAATAATATGTTATTCCTTGCGACAAATTAATTGGAGGAGCACAATTGGTTGTTGTATATGTACCATAATAGCTCAAGTTAGACAGATTAGTTCCAAAAAATAATTTATACCCTGTTGGTAAACCTCCACCATTTGACCAACTAAGTGACAGATTAGTATTGAGAACATCAGTGTCATCATTTAAAGGGAATGGATTAGCGGCACAAGATGGACCCGGTGGACTATTTGTTGTAAATTGCTGATATGAAGAATAGCCGGAACATACTCCACTACCGCAATTGGTACATGCTTTTACTTTAAAATAATATGGGGTTGAAGCATTTAATGAATTGGTACTGGCAGATGTTCCTGTGGTTGTTCCTCTAATAAAATATCCAGATTCATAAGTTACCGAGCTAGAAGTACCTACAGCCCAATAGTATGTAATTGTTGGGCTACCTGAAGGACTTCCTCCTGACCAAGAGAAGTAGGCTCCAGTTGATGAAATATCCGTAGGAGAATTGGTGGTTGGTGTACCGGGTGTAATGCATGGGCATGAAGAAGTAGAAATTGTAACATTTGATGATAGGTTACTCATACTGCTACCACAATCTGATTTTATAGCAAAATCGTATTGCGTACCACAAGTTAATTGTAGAACAATTGGAGGATTAGAAGGGCTAGTCCAATTAAAAGAATATTCCCAATTTGATATGCTATGTCTTTTATAATAAATATAATATCCATTTGCACCATTAACTGAATTCCATGTAAGGGTGATACTAGTTTGAGTAGTTCCAGTGCTGGATAATCCTGTTGGAGTATTACAGGAAAAAACATTGTAATAGGCAGTAAGTGTTCTATTACCTGACATGTTAAATGAAAATTGATCATTTGTATAATTTGTACCTTGTAAAACCCAATGATCCCATGTTAATCCGGTTTCAGTATGCGATGATACTTGTACTTGAGTCCCTGAACTATACGTAATAGTAGTTGGGAGTAATGTTAATGTTCCATTAACATTAATATGAACATTACTCTGGTTAGAATTTAGAGTAAGAGTATAATTTATAGCATTTACATTCAAACTAGTAAATGAAATTAAAAATATTGTAAAAATATTTTTTTTTATTATTTCAATTAAATACTTGGTCACCATGATAAATGCATGATTTATTATTATTAATATCTTCATATGTTTCCAATAATTTTAGGTTACCATCACCGAAAAAACATCCCCATAGTTGTCGACGACGGTTTCGTCGACAACTATCGCTATACGCACATAAGTGCGTACGTCCTTAGGCAGGTTTTTTATTTTCACCCTCTCCCTTCGCGTGACGGCTTTTAGTTTCCACGAACTCGCCACATCGGGAGTTTGGGTAACTTCCACCAAACGCGAAATCATCCCTTTTGGCTTGGTGCGGCTCCACACCATAATAGCCCCACTTTCTTCAAGATCTTCTGCTTCCTCATCTTTCTGCTTTTTCTTTGGTTTTGGTTCCCAAATAGGCATTTTGGAGCTTTCGGCTTTCACCTTATCTCCATTACTCACCGAATTCACATTTTGAGCAATCTGTTTCCAATCGCTATTTACCAGATCGCGTGCTTTGTTTTTATTTATAATATCTTCATCATCCCCGTATTTAGCCAATGCTATTTTATTGACTAAATCATCAATATGACTTTTCCAGGTGGCTAGCAGTATAGGTAAATTAATAAAATAAGAATTGTTTGTTAATCCTTCATGAGCTGTGTTGCTGAGAGAAATTGCATTGCTGTCGGTTTCGTTTTTAATGTCGATAATAACTTTTGCATTCATGACTTTAAATGTTTTATTAGTTTATAAATATAAGGTGTTAAAATTGTTTGATGTGTAATTATGGATACTGTTTTTGGTTTTTTCTTCAAAAAGTATAAATTTGTAATCCAAGAGACTGGATTGATCATCCAGGAGTTTGGATTGATTATTTACGAGTGATTTTGTGTAATCCAAGAGTCTGGATTGATAATTTATGAGTGATTTTGTGTAATCCAAGAGTTTAAATTGATAATTTATGAGTAATTTTGTGTAATCCAAGAGATTGGATTGATCATTTAGGAGTGATTTTATGTAATCCAAGAGTCTGGATTGGTAATCCAAGAGTTTGGATTGATCATTCAAGAGTATAAAACGAAAAAACATCAAATTTGCAATCCGAAAAACACTTCTTTTTGCCTTGTTTGATTTAATATAATAAGATGAAATTGAATGGTATATATTAGAATGGAACCTATTTTCAATACAACAAACTGAAGGCACGTAATCTATAAACATGGAAAACCAAAGGCTAAAATGCAATAGTGCTTTGTCTTGCATTTTATTTAGCGCTACACATATAAACCGATTAAGGGATAAAAGGCTCATGGGGTTTTGTTTTAGGTCATTCTTATTATTTAAATAGACTGCTAAAATACTACAAAAAGATCGTCAAAACAATGCACACACCAATGCACACACCTGCGCACACACCAACAAACACATCTTTTTTTTCAGAAAGAAAAATTAAAATCCTTTATTGATAAGGCTTACAGAAGATATTTTCGGAAATGAATTGAAAGAAAATAAATTGAAAATAATTTGAAATAAAATATTGTTGGCAAAAAACCGTACTTTATTGGTTAATATATAGTTAAATATTAATATAATAGAGTTGAAATCAAGAGCCTTTCGGATTGAATCTATAGGATTTTGGAAGAAAATAGACAGGCTAATTGCTTAAATATATGATATTTAAGCCTAGAGGTTTATTTCTTATGCCTCAAATTCACTTTCCTTCATTTTTTGAGGTTGCTGCATGTTGGATATCCTTGATGATTTTGTCAATAAATTTAACAATTTCAGGATCTCGTGCAGCTTCGGTTGCCAAATTGTTTAAGCGATGTGCGCTAACAGGCTTGCCATTGCAGATAATATAACGAGATAGAACTTGCATGAAACAAATGCCCGAGTCCTCTTCAATGAAATCTAAAAAATGAAGTTTGCGAGCTAAGAGCGAAAAATGTTTTAATCGTTTCGGGCGACAATCCAATACCGGTATGGTATTCGTATTTCCAAATATCTTTCGGATGTATAGAGGCTTGATAACAAAATCTTTTTTCAACCACCAGGATAAAACATCTAATTGCTCCTCTTCCTTTCTCCAACGTATGCATACAAGACAAGTTTTTCGGGGGATTTTTTCCTTATCTTCTATTTCAATGGCTTTCAATCTATTTGAAAAGACAAATACAAAACTATCATTATTATCTTGCATTTCCTGGCAATATTGTTGCGAAATTGCATTGAGCAAATGTTTCAAATCACTCCCTTTATTTTTAAATAGTTTAATGAGTTGTTCCTGAATTCTGAGAAGCATTTCAAAAACCACTGTCGTAGGTTTTTTGTAGGAAATAGTATTGATTTCTGCCGACATTTTCCCAATAGCTGTGAAAATGATTTCTTTCAGCTTTGCTTTATTTATTTTCTCTGTTTCGTTTTCAGGCTTTAAAAGAGAAACTTCCTGATAAAAATTTCGCAATAGAGCACAAATCTGAGGAAAGCGAGTTATCAGCCTAAGGCGCCTCCTAGACGTTTCGGAAATTTCTTTCCTTATGATTTGTTCTAATAGGTCCATGAGTTTGGCTGAAGGCTGAAGGGGGTTAGTCTGAAGGGAAATAGCCTGAAGGGCTTTGAATTTCTTTTAAATAAAAATGCATTCATCATATTTCTATGTTTTAATTTTTACTTTGCTTAAAGCCTTCGACCTAAAAGCCTTTAACCACCTTCAGTCTAACTCCCTTCAGCCTTCAGTCTAAAAGCCTTCCACCTCCTAGTACCAGTGGTAAATAACCAGTTCGCGTGGGTTAATCAACATACTTGGAATTTTACTTTTATTGAACATAATTTGTTCGTCGGAAGGACTAAAAATGAAGTTCAATTTATCGGGGTTCGACATAATCATAATCAATTCCGATTGAATAGTCTTGGCAAAAAGCAACACCTGATTGCTAAACGATCCACCTTTTTCAGCTTCATGAATTTCGTATTGAACAGAGTTTTTGTCAAATTCATCCGTAATTTGATTCATCACCACATTCATTTCCATTCTGATTTCTTTCACCGATTCAGGGAATTTGAAAAGATAGATTTTGGCATCGAAAATTTTAGCAATCTGTACAGCCCAGCTCACTTTTTGTCTGACATTTGAAGCCGAATTCACAGGGAAAACAATTCTTTTAATGCCTTCGTCGAAAGAAACTCCTTCTTGCATAATAATCACCGGAACATTTGAACTCGTAACTACTTTATGAGCAAAACTACCGGTCAATTGTTGCTGAACTCCCACTTTGCCATGGGTCCCTAACACCAATAGTTTAGCTCCGATTTCAACTGATATTTCACTGATGGTTGTATAAATACTCCCTTCCCTAAAAATAGAATCAACCGTTATTCCGTAATTTGATTTCACCTGAAGCGAAATTTCAGAAAGATTCTTTTGAACCTCAATCTCAGGAAGCTTAGGATTGTTAAGTTTCGAAATAGATTCTTTGTTCATGATATGAACAATGGCTAATGAAGCATTCAGTTTTTTGGCTAATTGTGCTCCATAATGAATGGCGTCGGTACAAACTTCTGAGAAATCTGTAGGGACTAAAATAATGTTATTCATGGTATTTCAATTAATTTAATTTAGCAGAGCAAAAATATAAAATATATTCGAGATACACACTCAAAAATGATATTTGATTGATATCTTATATGATTTAACAAAAATTAATAGATGAAACTAAAGAAACTTTGGTTTTATGACTTCCCTCTGCAACTATATTAAATTATCAATAAGAGCTTGTACTTTAGCAATGTTTTGTGCTTTACCTTCGTTTCTGATTTTTCTGCTTGATGAAGTAAGGAAAACATGCTCAGTAAGAAATTTCTTTTGACTCATGTACCATTGAATATCTGTGTAATCCTGATTAAACAAATTTGACCATTCTTTTCTTAAGTTAGAAGAAATTTCGAAATAATCGACTCTGCCCAGATAGTCTAAATCAGCATCACAAATAATTTGTTGCAGATTACTTCCCCTAACCTGCGGCATTTTGGTAGAAAAAATAAGCCCGGAAACCAGCTCAATATCTAATGGCGTATATTCAAAATCTCCTAAAATTTCCTGTGCCACAAACACCGAATATTTTTCATGCTCCTTATATTGAACTAAAATCCCAATGTCGTGAAGATAGGCTGCAGTTTTAAGTAATATAGTATCACGAACAGAAATTCCTTCCAGTATGGCAATGTTTTCTGAAGAGTTTGCCACATCCATTGTATGCTTGAGATTATGATATTCATAAGCAGGATTCCATTCATTTTCAAAACGATGGATAATATATTTTTCAACTTCTTCTAATTTCATTAAACAGGATTATTGTTGGCGAATGATTATCATAGTGCAAAAATACAATTTCTTTATTATTTATGGAGAATTTGATGAACAAAATACCTGACAGTAGGTTCAACTTGATAATGAATTTTCCAGACCAATTACTCAATAACCAAATAACCAATAACATATTCAACAATTTATCTTGTTTTCAATTTGCATTAGCAAAAATTGTACATTTGCACTTAATTATACAAACATGAGCGAACAGATTAAACATGAATGTGGAATTGCCCTTCTGCGCCTGCTAAAGCCTATGGAATACTATCTTGCCAAATATGGTAACACCATGTATGGCTTGAATAAGTTATATCTTTTAATGGAAAAACAGCACAATCGTGGGCAAGATGGGGCAGGGGTGGTGAATATTAAATTTGATGTAGAACCCGGTTATAAATATATCAACCGTCAGCGTTCTATTTCTCCCGCTGCTATTAAAGAAATATTCTCTACGATTTATCAACCTCTTTATGATTTAAAAGAAAAACATCCCGAACGATTGCTCGATGTCGATTGGTTGAAACACAATATCGATTTTACAGGCGAATTGTTTTTAGGCCATTTACGTTATGGTACTTTTGGGAAAAACAGCCTTCAAAATACGCATCCTTTCGTCAGATTAAATAATTGGATGACTAAGAATTTGGTGTTGGCAGGTAACTTTAATCTCACCAATGTCGACGAACTTTTTAAGCGATTGATCGAAATTGGGCAACATCCTGTTGAAACTTCTGATACGGTTACTGTGTTGGAAAAGATTGGCAATTATCTTGATGAAGCCAACGAAGTGCTTTTTAAAAAATATAAAGCTGAAGGATACAGCAAAAAGCAAATTTCTCCCTTGATTGCAAAGAATTTGGATGTACAGGAAATCCTTCAGCAATCTTGCAAGCATTGGGATGGAGGTTATGTTATTGCCGGTTTAATGGGGCATGGCGATGCTTTTGTAATCCGCGACCCTTCAGGGATTCGCCCGGCTTTCTATTATCGAGATGAAGAAGTGGTGGTGGTTACATCCGAGCGCCCGGTTATACAAACTGTTTTTAATGTTCCTTTCGAATCGGTTCACGAACTGACACCCGGAAATGCTTTAATCATCAAACGAAATGGCGATATCTCCGAAAAAGAATGCATCAAACCTCTTCCGAAAAAATCCTGTTCTTTCGAACGAATATATTTCTCACGTGGTACGGATAAAGAAATATACCGAGAACGAAAAAAGTTAGGAAAACTGCTTTCTCCATCCATTTTAAAGGCGATAAACCATGACTTCGAAAATACTGTTTTCTCCTATATTCCAAATACGGCTGCCGATGCATTCAATGGTTTATGTGAGGAGCTGAATGTGTTTTGCAACTTTGTAAAGCGTGATAAGTTGATGAAATTGGGGGCAAATCCCTCTGCTAAAGATGTTGATGATATCTTAAAGCTATCGCCCAGAGTGGAAAAGGTGGCTGTGAAAGATGCTAAACTCCGAACCTTCATTACAGAAGATTCGCAACGCGACGATTTGGTGGCTCATGTGTACGATATTACCTATGGCACGGTAAGAAAAGGCATTGATAATTTAGTTGTATTAGACGATTCAATTGTTAGAGGCACTACTTTAAAACAAAGTATTCTTAAAATACTCGACCGTTTAGGACCAAAGAAAATTGTAATAGCCTCGTCGGCACCCCAACTTCGTTATCCCGATTGTTATGGCATTGATATGGCCAAACTTAACGATTTCATTGCCTTTAAGGCTGCCATTGCCTTGTTGAAAGATACCCATCAGGAGCACATTATTAATGAAGTATACAAAAAATCGAAGGCTCAGGAGAATTATCCAAAAGAAGAAATTGTGAATTACGTTAGGGAAATATATAAGCCTTTCACAATTGATCAGATGTCGAATAAGATTTCAGAACTACTTACTCCGAAAGATATTCGCGCAGAAGTTCAGATTGTGTATCAGACCATAGAAGATTTGCATGATGCTTGTCCGCAGCATATAGGCGACTGGTACTTTACAGGGAAATATCCAACTCCCGGAGGAAACAAAGTCGTCAATAAGGCTTTCCTGAATTTTATTGAAGGTAAAACAGGCAGAGCCTATTAATGTAATTGAAATAAATAGCACCTTAATAGACTAGCCAGAAAAAGGTTCAGGTTTTATAAGCTAAAAAACGATTTTTCCAAAGGATTGCTTGGGTTTTATATAGTTCTGAAGACTTAGTTTTTTCTTAAATATGTTAATTATTTGCCATCTTCTGTTGTGGGAAGCTTTTTTAAAGCAGCTAAGGTTCAAAAAGAAGTTACTCCTTTCGTTACCAGGTATAAGGTTTAACTTATATCTAACATAAATAATGACACTTACAACATTTGTGTTGACTTTTGCAATGCCGAAAACCTCAAAAATTCCATAGGGTTTGAGTCGTCAAGTGTGGCTAACCAATCGTCGTGTGTGGCAAACTATGCGTCAACTGCAGCAAACAACGCGTTGAGCATAGCACTTGAGTTGTCGGTTGTGGCAAACAACGCGTCTGGTGTGGCACTCGAGTCGTTGGGTGAGGCAAACTATGCTTCAAGTGTTGCAGTTGAATCTAAATCACCCATGCGTCAGTTGAGTATAGCCGTACTTGAGTCGAGTAAAATCACAAATGAGTCGTTGGAAATCATTTTACAGTCGTCAGAAATCATTTTCAGAGAGACTTTCAATTTTCATTTATTAATATTCAATAAAAAAATAACATGTTATAACAAAGCTCACATCAATCATGAAATCAATAAAAAGTGATGAAGTAAAGCATAAATATTACATCCCATTGAATACAGAATTGTATGCAATAATCACTGGCTTCCACTAGTAAATTTCAGTTTAAACAATCCTTTCATTCCTGTTTTTCATTCAATTTAATTTCAAATTCATGCTAATCAGAAAATTCTCAGTATTTTTGTAAGGAGAAAAAAAACGAAAAACGATTCATCTTTTTACGATGAAAATCACATAAAAATCTTTTTCTCAATCACTAATCAAAAGAAATAAAAAACAAAAATGAAAAAATACATTAAATTTGGAGAAGATGTTGAGGGATATAACATCCCAGTTTTGAATGAAAGAGAAATAAGAGCTTCGGCAGGAATGCTGTTTTTACTGCTGTTTATTTCCTTAATGTTGATATTGTTTAAAGGAAATTTTTTACTGTTAAAATTTTCGATTTGCATCTTTCTGTGCGATTTCCTTATCAGGGTTTTGATTAATCCAAAATACGCTCCAACTCTGATTATCGGACGTTTGATAGTTGCCAATCAGGTGCCAGAGTATGTAGGTGCACAACAAAAAAAGTTCTCGTGGATTATCGGTATTGCTCTGGCTTGCTTGATGTTTATTTTTATGGTAGTCGTTAATTCATATAGCCCCATTACAGGAATTACCTGTCTGATATGCCTGATTTTCCTGTTTTTCGAGTCCGTCTTTGGCATTTGTCTGGGATGTAAATTTTATAATTTGTTCTATAAAGAAAAAGCCCAACATTGCCCCGGCGAATCATGTGAAGTGAAAACCAAACAAGATATTCAAAAAGTCACATGGGGTCAAATACTTATAGTGTTAGGCTTCGTTCTTTTCATTATTCTTTTAGTCTTTTTATTTAACGATACTTTTAGCCAAAAGCCCTTCGACTTATTCGGGATTGATAAATAGTCATTTCTAAAAAATCTAACGCGTTCTACCTAAATACCTAAAAGCCTAAACAGCTAAAAGCCTCATAATAAAGCAAAGTCCCGAACCACCAGGACTTTGCACTAAACCAACTAACCAATTACACAGCCGCACAAGGCTATGCAATATCTTTAATTTCTTATTTTTTTTATCTAAATATCATTCATCAAAAGTTTACCTAAAACCCTAAATATCTTAAATCTCAAATCAAATCCCTCCCACATTCATTCCACCTCCATTGTTTTGTTGCGAAGGCTTTGCTTTGAAATTATTTATTTTATACGATAAGCCAATGTTGAAAACAGGATATTCGGGATGGAAATTTATTTCAGAACGGTATACAGGATCAGAAGTAATATATTTATAGGTAAAACTTCCAAATATGTCGGGCATACCTACAGTTAGGCTAAGTTGTTTTTTAAGAAAATCCTGGCGCACACTAATCCCCACCAGTCCCATCCCTTCGCGTTTACCCTGATCTTCCATGGCAGCTCCGTTATAGAAACCCGACAATTGCAAACGGGTATTAGTGAAAATCTTGTAGTTAATCATCAAACGACTGGTGAATGAAGCATCAGTGAATGCCTGTGCCGAATTGCCCAAATTGCCCCTGATATCAGCATAGTAAACATTACCAGAAGCATTCACACTGAGTTTTTTCCCAATGGGAATGTTGGCTCCAACTTCCATTCCAATATATTTATTCACAGCCATATTATCCCAACTCAAAATCAACATGCCATCTCCTCGATAAGTAAATGAGCGCGAAAAAGCGTTATTCACCTGGCGGTAGTAGGCATTCAGACTAATCATGGCACTTTTTATGGGCTGAATGAAATTCAGTTCATACGAATCGGTGAATTGGGCTTTCAAATTAGGGTTCCCGGTTTGATACACATATTTATCTTTGAAAATGGGAGTAGGGGAGAGCACAAAATCTTCAGGATATTCCACCCGTCGGCTATAGCTTGCCTGCAATTGGCTTTTATTTTTGAAGCTGTAACTCAAATGTGCCGAAGGAAACCACGACAAATCTGAATATTTAAACTCTTTTTCGATGGCAGGCATGTTGAAATCGCGGTCATATTGTTCGGCTCTGATGCCAGCCTGATATTCGAAACTCCCGGCACTGCCTGAAAGAGTCAGATAAGCTGCATGTTTTTGAATATTGAAATCTTCCTTACTGGTGGCGAGGGTGTCAATAGTCCAGCTGTTGTCAGCTGAAACATAATCGCGGGCAACAAAATTGCTGCTATTTGGTCGACCGGTATACATATAACCCGCCTCGACCGTAAATCCAATTGGCAAAGCATAAGAATAATCCACTTTTGCCTGATATTCCATCTGATTGATCTTTTCCCTGAATTCGTGTATGCCTATCAAAGAACCATTGGTTCGGTTCACATCAGTAGGGTAAATATCATTATCTTCATTATTATGCCCTGCCCATTGCATTGCCATAAAGTTAAAGTCGAGATAATGCGTGGCTGTATCGAATTGATGGCGATAATTCACACCCGTATTCCAGTAGTTCCCGGTGATGTCCATATTAAAATCATTGAAGGAATAATTGGATGGTTTGTTGAACCATTCCTCAGTATAATAAGTTTCCAGCCGTGTTTTATAAATTGAATTTCCTCCTTCAAATGAAATCCCGAATTGGTTATTTTTAGAAGGGGTATAATCCATATCTAAATTGATAGTAGTATTTCCAACGGCTTGGGTTCTGATGAAATCGCCCATAACAGCCTTAAGCGTATCAGAAGTCAAGTAATAACGATTGATTTTGCTGTCAGGTTTGCTGGTGTTACTACTCCATGCTACTTTCCCATTCAGGCTCCATTTTTTCTGACTTAGTCCAAAAGACGCATCAGCACTGTATTTCTCAAGGGTTTCATAACGGGTGTTTACAATACCCCCGAAACTATCATTACGTTTGCTTTTCAGCATGATATTGATAATACCCGAAGTGCCTTCAGCATCATATTTAGCCGAAGGATTGGTGATGATTTCAATTCGGGCAACAGAGGATGTAGCTATTTGCCGCAAAGCAGTTTTCGCATCCAATACGGTGGGTTTGTTGTTAATCAACAATGTAAAACTATTACTTCCTCTCAATGAAATATTCCCGTCATTGTCAACAGAAATCGAAGGACTATTTTGAAGCACATCAATAGCAGTCCCGTTTGCTGCATTTAAAACCTTATCGGCATCAATCACTTGTTTGTCGAGTTTAAACGAAATTGGCGATTTTTCTGCCATAATTTCAGCACCTTTCATCATCAGTTGCGAAGGAGCAATCCCCAACTCCCCCAATTCAATATTCTTATTTTCAGAATTTACAGTGAAAGATTTGCTTATTTGATTCTGATATCCAATGAACATGACTTTTATAAAATAATTCCCTTTTGCCACATTGTTCAACATGAATTTTCCTGTGCTATCGGTCATAGTGCCGCTTATCAGAGCCGAATCAGGCAAAGAATACAAAGCAATATTAGCATACTCAATGGGCTGAGCTGAACTGCTGTCCTTAACTATTCCTTTCACATTCCCCGGAAATGAAACTGCCTTGCCGGGGTTTCCGGCAAAAGCAGTTTGGAAATATATAGAGATAGAAAGGGTTACGATAAATAAATAAGCTTTCATGCTAATTATATTGAAGGATTTAATATAATTTCAATCCTGTTTTTATCTAAAAGATATTGTTTTGCAACTTGTTGTAAGGAACTTTCGCTAATTTGGCTCAATTGGTTTTTATATTCATTTGCCGAAAGAATTTCCTCTTTGTTTTTAATAGAGTTGACAATCGTTTTAAGCCAATAATCATTTTCTTCTATATTTTTTGAATATTCGTTTATCAGATTGGTTTTCGACAATTGCAAATCATTAGCATTGGGTCCGTTTTTAATAATGTCTTCAATTTCCTTGTATACCATAGCTGCAAGCTTTTCGGCATTTTCACTAACACAATCAAAACTTATAGTGAATTTATAATTCGACTGAGGATAATGCTCCGTCTTTGAGTTCACATTGACACAATAGGTGTCGTTTTTAGCTCCTGCAATACTTTCAGAATAATGTCCTTTTAATATGTCAGCAATAACCCTGAGATTGATTCCTAAATTAAGATCAGGTGCCGTATTTCCCTGAAAGCTAATATACACCTTGCTTAAACCTACTTCCTTTGGGCAATTCACCACTTTGCTTAATGGTCCACCGCTATATTCCGTATAAGTAGGATTGAAATAATAATTCTTTTCCGACACAGGCAGCGATCCAATATATTTTTCAATCAATTTCCGGTCTTTTACTTTGTCAATATTTCCTACCAAAACAAAAGTGTAGTCGTTGGCAGTGCTAAAATGCATTTTATAGGCATTCTTCGCTTTTTCAAAATAAACCGTCGAATAAAATTCTTTGTTTTGAATCGGTTTCATGGGGTTGTGATGATACAAAACCTGGGTAATACTATCCGTATAAATTGTATTGGGATCTTTTTCTTTCGATTCCGAATAATCCAACAACTTTGTTTTATAAGCATTGAAAGCATTTTCATCCAAACGAGGTTCGCTTATACTTAAATGCATCAGTTGAAACATCGTTTCCAGGTCTTTCGCACTCGAATAACCTGAAAATCCTTCATAATACTCGTCAATAAAAGGAGTGACTTTAAGTTTTTTCCCGGCAAGAAAAGTATTCAATTGTGCATAATCGAACTTGGCAACTCCACTATAATAAGCTACAGATGCAGCATTTTCGGCCGACGACAAATCTTCAGGTTTGTGAATATTATAGCCTCCTTTTCTGAAAGCATACAACATCACTTCATCGTCCTTAAAACGCGTAGGGTTCAAATACACTTTTACACCATTCGAAAGTTCCCAGCATTCAGAGGAAGTGTTTTTAACTTCTGAAATTAATTCCAGTTTTCCGGGAGTAATATTTTGTGTAAACAATTGAGAAATTTCCGGTTTTCCTTTATTGAGGTTGGCACCGGAATTGAGGTCTTCATTAGCAAAAGGCTTCTGTGCCTTCAGCATTGTTGTCGACGCTACCAATACTATTAGTACCGTCAGAATCATTTTAATCTTTTTCATAGCGAGTTTGGTTTTAAAATTTTCAGCAAAATTGCACCCGACTGAAAAATTCACCAAATCTATTATACCATCCCCTCGAAAGCATAGACAAAACACAACAAAGTGCCTGTTTTTCAGTTAAAAGCCCCCCAATACGCACTTGTCGATGATTCAATGGGTTTCGTCGATTGTTTTAGCTGTTTGGTCGATTTGTGCAATAAAATAGTCGCTATTTAAATGATTTGTAGTAATTTTATCAAAAAAATAAAACACATGAAACGCACTAATATTTTCTTGCTCCATCTTTGTTTCTGGCTGCTTTTTGCCATTCTACCCCTCTCCACCATCTTTATTGGCGAAGAACCCGTCACCCTGAGCGAAAGGATATACATCATCACCATCTATTCATTACATGTATTGAATTTCTACACCGGCTACTACATTCTGGTTCCCTTTCTATTTCTCAAAAAAAGAAAGCTCTACCTGAAGGTTCTCGGAACCACCCTTTTAATTATATTATTTTGCATCTTTCGCTATCTCATCATTCGCTATTTCTATCTAAATCTCCCCATCGAAATTGAAGCCAAGATGCTCTCATTCTTCAAGAATCCCGAAGAGGTCATTTTCGTGTATGCAGTACACAGTTTCGTGTTTACAGCCTATGCTTTCCTCATGCGCTCCACCTTCGAGTGGTTCATCACCCAGAAACAGAAAGCCGAACTCATCAATCAGAATCAGGCCGGCGAGCTGGCATTGTTGCGCTATCAGTTAAATCCTCATTTTCTGTTCAACACCCTGAACAATATCGATTCGCTCACCCACACCAATCCCGAAAAAGCATCGGCGGGCATCATAAAACTTTCTGATATTATGCGCTATGTGCTCTACGAAACTTCCTCCAACTTTGTCGAGCTATCGAAAGAAATCACCTATCTCAAGAGTTTCATCGAATTAAACAATTTGCGCTATGGCGATGGCTTCATCCGCTTCGACTATACGATGATGGCTCAGGATAAAATGATTGCCCCCATGCTGCTCATTCCCCTGGTGGAGAATGCCATAAAGCATGGCGATAAAAAAATGGGCAATCCCAGCATCATCATCTCACTAAGCGGTGGAAAGGAAGAAATTCAATTTGAAGTGATTAATTTTGTCAGCAACGAAGTAAAACACAAAGACATCGTAGGAGGAATAGGCCTGAACAATCTCAAACGTCGGCTCAATTTACTCTATCCCAACCGCCATACATTCGAAACCTACATTAACGATAACAACCAATATACCGTCTGTTTATGCATCAGTTAAAATTACGTTGTGTCATCGTCGACGACGAGCCACTGGCCATCGAAAAGATGGTCAATTATGCTTCCAAAGTGCCTTTTCTTGAAGTAGAAAAAACCTTCTCAAATGGCTTGGAAGCCCTCGATTATATAAAATCGAACAAAATCGATTTGCTGTTGCTCGATGTGCAAATGGAAGACATCACCGGCATACAATTGCTCGAGATTATGAAAGATAAACCCTATGTGGTGCTCACCACCGCCTACGATCAGTTTGCCCTAAAAGGCTACGAACTCGATGTGAACGATTATCTGCTCAAACCCATTTCTTTCGAACGCTTCCTCAAGGCAGTGCATCGCATCTACGATTTGGCGTATTCCAACACATGCCAGGCACCACCCCTTGAAGCCCCTGCCGAAATCAAACCAAAAGGACCCGGTTTTATGTTCGTAAAAACCGAATACCGTATGCAAAAAGTCAATTTCGACGATATATTTTACATCGAAGGCATGAAAGACTACCTGCGCATTGTGATGCAAACCGAACGCATCATGACCCTCACCAATTTCAAAAGTATCATCGAAATGCTCCCTGCAGATTGCTTCATCCGCATCCATAAATCCTTTGTTATCAACATTTGCAAAATCGACGGCATCGAACGCCATCACGTAATCATCAATAAAGAACGCCTCGCCATTAGTGAGAACTACCGAAAATCCTTTTTCGATATGCTCGACAATCTAAAACTGATGAATAATAAAATTAGCAAATAGATTTGACAACTTTTCAAATTTGTCAAATCTTCTTTATTGTCCATTCATGGTACTTTTAGAATTTTATTTATTTTAAAGAAAATGTTTATTAGTTGAAAAATTTATATTTTTGCTAATTATATTTAAGTGGAATCCAGAAACCACTTTAAAAAACGAGGCGTAACCTGAAAAGCCTAATGAGTAAGGAAAATTAAAAATAATTTAATATGTTTTGTAAAAATTGCGGAAAAGAAATTAATGAAAATGCAACAGCTTGTATTGGTTGTGGTTTTAATCCATTAACAGAGAAAAATTTTTGTCAGCATTGCGGTAATGCTGTAAATCAAAATCAGGTAATCTGTGTTAAATGTGGGTGTTCTTTGGCGACGAAGAAATCCAGCAAAGGTTTAACAGATAACATTGGTATTAACAATAAATACCTGCACAATGGCAATATTAATATTAGTGCAATTGTACTTGCTGCACTAATGCTAATAAGCTTATTTCTACCTTGGATAAGTAGTGAATTTGGACCAAGTATTAATGCTTTGAATAGTTATTTTAATCAATTAGTTGGGCCTTACGGTTATCTTTGTCTCTTATTAAGCATTGGTTCAATCACTGCATTAATTTTTAAGTTTAGATATTCCATGTGGTTGGGAATTGCCTATCTTTTCTTTGTCCTAATTGCAGTTATTTCTGTATTAAACTTTTTTAGTACAATCGGTGGCAGTTTTCCTATAGATAAATTCATTGAAGGTGGAATAGGTCTAATATTAGCAATAATTTCTTCAATCATCTATATTATTCTTACTAAAAAGGAAATCAAACAAAGTTAAGAATGATACTTATGTATTGTAAAAATTGCGGTAATCAAGTAAACGAAAAAGCCATTGCGTGCACACAATGTGGATGTAATCCTCAAATTGGCACTTCCTATTGCAAAGAGTGTGGTGCTTCTACAAAAGAAAGGCAGCTTGTATGTATAAACTGCGGAGTTTCATTAAAACATAGTAATAAAAAAGACAATGCAAAAAGTCTTGTCTTTTTCAAAAATAACGATTATCTGTTACCTGTTATTTCATTATTAATTAGTGTCCTATCTTTTTTATTATGGAATAAAGAAGGGCAGATTTCCTTTTTTGTGCTTGAATGTGTTTTTATAGCTTATCCAGTGTACTATACATTTAAGAAGTATAAGTCTATATTTGGGATGCTAATAATAGCTTTGTTTATTTACATCATTAGGTTTGTCAATACTTTTCTTTTAGCATATAGTAAAGAAGCTGGTAATGAGGGGGGTATAAAAGACGCTTTAGTTTATGAAATTCATAATTCAATTGTCGTAGCGCTTCCAATATTTGCCGGCATTGTTTTATTAATTATCATATTTGGAATAATAAATCAAGTGTATCTTCAAAAAGGTCAATATGCTAATGCAAAGAAGCTAAACTTCGTAAAAAGGGGAGTTTTAATCTCAACCATATTTCTAATTGTGCCCTTATCAATTTTTCTTTACATTAATTTATCGAAGCTTCACAAAATAAGTGATACAAAAAAACAAGAACTTATTTCGCCCTACCAAAAGCTACAAAAAGAATGGAAAGTTGTAAAGAAAGATAATGCTGCCATTGTATATGATTTAGTAATTCTCGAGCCAGGAATTAACACTGATGATTATGGAAGGATAAGGATTAATCAAACGTTAAATCTTTATATTAATAGCAAACAAAATAACTATTCTTTTGATTATCAAAATGAATATGAGAAATATAAATTTTCTTATCCTATTATTTATAATTTTAATTCAGATTACAATTTTGTTATTGATACATTAAAACAAGATTCAATATTTGGTCATGCTAATTTTTCTACTGGGATATTTAATTTTTATGCTGTTGCGGCTGATAAATATATTTCATGCGCAAAAGATACTTCTTCTACATCTGCAAAAGAAAGTTCCTCATTTAATTTTAAAATTATTCTTGAGAATAATTACCGAGCAATTGAAAGAAAAAACTTTGATGCTTCTGATTATTTCACCTCATCTGTAGATTTGTATATAACAATGAAGAATACAACTCCTGCAAAAATTAATGCAAATATTCAAAGTAGCTTTTATAAAGAGTTTATAGAACCGAAGTATTTGATTGAAACAGACAGTTATTCAGAAGTAAAATTAAATAATGGAGAAACAAAAGTTGCTTATATTGAAAAACTAAGCAGTTTTAGGAAATCAAAGCAAAAAAATCAGGTTTTAAGAACCAAAATCGAGGTTATATTTACTAATACAAACAAAATCAGATATTGGAAACAATTAGAAATAATTCAAAACACTTATAATGATTAAGTTCTTGCATCTAAGCCGATTTAGCAAATCGGCTTAGAACATAGGATAATTTGTAATTACCTCCATTTCCCGTACCCAATCCAATATCCCAATTGTCCTTAAAGTTTCACCTTCGAACACTTGTGGAAAAGAAGTTACGAAGTTTTGCTAATCTATTATAAAAAAGTTGCTCCATCCCGATGAATCGGGAAACCGTTATATACAATACCCTCTGGGTTTAGCCTGAGCGTAGTCGAAGGGTACAGTGGTGAGAGGCTCTCCCTGTCAGCTAATTACTTACAGGCAGGGTCTCATATATAACATTAAGTTTAGAATCAAGGCATAAAGTACCCAATAGATCAT
>JBAWXL010000040.1:0-22337 GCA_037144095.1 Bacteroidota bacterium | reverse complement strand
GGTAAGCATCAAAGCTGCCATTGTTGTCGAACGCGATTATCTGGTTACGAATCGCGATTTGCAAAAAACCGATAAAACTAAAACTAAAAACCGCATGAAGGATTTGCATACCTATCGCAAAGATTGCATGAAAATGGAATATCGCAATGCAGGTTTGCTATTGGATAAATATCCTGATAATGAGAATTATATTCAAGAATCGTTTCACGATATGGAGCTGCTGCTTGGCAAACAGCAAACCGTTTGGAACATCACCCTCGAAGCAAACGAAGTGTGCGACATAGCCACCCGCACCCAATTGCCTACGGGCAAGTTTGCTGCCACCGCTACGAATGGCAATGTGAAGGTGTATCTTGCATCCACCGCCGGAGGCACCGACAGTACGGCTGTGTTGCTCACCGATAAAATCCGTCGTAAATTCACTGCGGCTGATTTCCATGTTTTTGATTATAAACTCAATCGCCACATCACCGTGGTGAACCAGTCTGCTGAGAAGGTGCATTTTAAATTGAAGTTGGGCTAAAAGGGGAGTTATGAGTTATGAATTATAAGTTATGAGTTTTTTTTGCGGAAGGAAAATCCTGCTCTTTTTTTGGGGAGGGCGGGGTTTTTGGTTGAATAAAGCAATTCATAAATCAATTATTTTGTATCTTTGCATAATCAATTACAATTATGAATACAGCAAATTTAATTACGAAAATTAACTCCCTGCCTCCATCAATGCTAAAGGAGGTAAATGATTTTGTGGATTTTTTAAAAGCAAAAACCAAGAAAGAGTCTATTAAAGAAAGGAAATTTGGGTGTGCAAAGGGCTTAATAATTATGCATGATGATTTTGATGCTCCTCTTGAGGATTTTAATGAATACATGTAATGAATATTTTGTTAGATACCCATGCTTTAATATGGTTTATTAATGGTGATAAACAATTACCCGATAAAGCAATCAATCTTATTAAAGACCTTAAAATAAGTTGCTTTGTAAGTATTGCTTCTATTTGGGAAATAGCAATAAAATTGTCGTTAGGCAAACTTGAATTGAATGGAGGATTTGATGATATTTCAAAAATAATGAATCAATATGAAATAGAGTTACTTCCAATCACTTTTGAACATATTCAAAAACTCTTGACTTTAGATTATCATCATCGTGATCCTTTTGATAGAATCATCATTTCGCAAGGAATGGTTGAAAAATTAGTTATTATTTCGAAAGATGAAAATTTCCCAAAATATTATTCGAAAGTAATTTGGGATAAATAGAATTTATTATACTAAATGATTCTTACAGGCGTTTGCCTATTATAAAATCAACTTCAGCTCGATCTAAGAATATTCTGAATAATTTTATCTACAGTTCCTTCACATAATCAATCACTATTCGCGGATAAAGCCTCGATTCGACTATACTTCTCAGGCTTGCCAAATTCTTATAAGGAGTGTCGGTTATAAATGCATTCACAATAATGGCAGGCACTATGCCCCCAGTTTCGCAATGCACCTGATACACAATTTTGGTCAGTCCTTTGGCAATCGGAATCAGTTGCCACGAAGCATCCAGGCTCGGAATCCTCACCCTTGAAGCATG
Organism: Bacteroidota bacterium; assembly: GCA_037144095.1. Classification (GTDB taxonomy): domain Bacteria; phylum Bacteroidota; class Bacteroidia; order Bacteroidales; family CAIXTV01; genus CAIXTV01. The sequence goes on along the minus strand of JBAWXL010000040.1, from coordinate 20,750 downwards.
TTCGGGCAAATAATCTTTAACCCCTTTCACCGTAATGGTGACCACCTTTGTGAGCGAATCCTGCAACACTTTGTAATAAGTACATGCATCGCGATCGGTCACAGGCCAGGGCGTTTTAATCGCATAATACGTATAGCCCGACGACTTACTGGTTCTTTTCAATCGTTCCGAATAAATGCAATTGCTCATCCATTTAGTGTATTCCGAAACACTGTCAATCAATGCTAATATTCCCCCTAAATTCGATTTAACCGTAATTTCGCCCCTCACTTCCTGCACACTCGAAGTCGAAATGGTTCGCGTAAATATCTTGATCCCTTCCTTATCAACCTTAATATTCCAATCCTGACTAAAGGAATTAAAGCTGATAAAAAGTAAAACAAAAATGAAAGAAAAAAGTGAAAGTTGTTTCATGAAATGATTAACGAATTCGGAACCTTATTATTTGCAAAAGTAAGCATATAAAAGTTTACGGCTGTTTAAATGCAAAATATTGTTGCATTTCAGCAATAATCATTCAGATATACTACATTTATATCAATGTGTTATTCAATTCTTTTGATAATAAAAGCTATAATTAAACCTAAAGTTTGGCTTTTCCATTTGCTGACTTCAGAATGTGGATTGCCGACTTTTTTTATTTCAAATTCAAACACTAATTAGGTATGAAATAAATTATGATTAATTTTGTATGAATATTTTCGATAGACTTTAACCACAAAAACATCAATTTTATGGAAATATATGATAGCCCCGAAGAAAAAGAATTAAGCCAAAATCTTACAGAAAACCTGAAACAAGTTCGTGCTTTTTTCGATGGCATGACAGCTGAAGAACAGAGTGAATATTTTCAAAATATAACAAAATCCATTCAAGGGTGGTCAGAAATCTTAACTCCTTTAGTCGAAAAAGCAAAACACGAACCTCTAAGTGAGGATGAATATGAGCTATTGATTAAGGGACGCGATGCCATCAAAAAAACTCAGGAAGAGTTTGAAACTATGTATTATGCTTTGAATTATTCTTTAAGAGCAAGAGCCGATGGCATGTTGTTTCATCTAAAAGAGCAAGCCGAAAAAGGAGATGAAAAAGCCAAAGAAGTTTACGACGATTTATATCCAAAATACAGAGAACAATTGGAATCGGACATATCAAGTCCGGAGGTGGCAAATTAATCGAAAGATTAATATCATTTAGATTTTAACCAATTAAAACAGCAAAACTTTTTTAATTGCTTTTTATTGCAAAGCCTTCCTCGCTTTTAAAATATATTTGGCGGTATCCAATGGGCTTATCCCTTTAAATTCTCTTATTACTCCTTGTTCGTCGGTGCAATCACGATAACTGTGGAATTGTGTGGAGATTTTTGCTTTGCCTCCTGAACGTGAGCTTAGTTTAACAGGATAATCTATAGAAGTGGCTAAAGGCATTATTCCTTTCAGAACAAATCTTCCATTTTCCATTGTCGGACTTTCGAAGCTTCCGCGCATTTGGGTTATGTCGCTGGTGATGGCTCCTAATAATTCTTCGGTTGCCGATATTTTAAAAGCAATCATAGGTTCTAGAAGAATGGTTCCGCTATTTTGCAATCCATCCATAATTCCCATAGGTGTGGCGACAACAAAATCTCCCGGATGGGTGTGCATTTCGTGGTCTTCTCCTTCTATCAAAGTGATTTTAATATCTGTCACTTCCCAACCTTTTATGCCTTGTTGCAATGCGACAGGAATCGTGCGCTCCACTTCATTCTGGTATTTTTGCAACACATCGTTTACCCCTATTTTACTTTCGTATTTCACACCACTTCCTCTTTCGGCAGGTTCGATACGGAATTTCATTATGGCCCAGCAAGGTTTTGGCATCCAATAGCGCACATATCCTTCGGCAATAGTTGAAGGAGTTTCTTTATAAATTACAGTCGGGTTTTCGAACTTTGCTTTTATCTGAAATCGATCTTCGATAATGCGCTCCAACACTTCCATTTGCAACCATCCCATTATTTTCACATGCAATTCTTTTTCATCCTTCATCCATTGAAAATCGAGGGAAGGATCTTCGGCGTTTAGTTCCTGAAGAGCTGCGGCTAAGGCAGCATAATCTTTATCGTTAGCTGCTTTTAGTTGAACGGTGAGCAATGGAGTGCGCAGACTTATATCCTGCAAAATAGATTCAGTGGTATTTCCTAAAACATCTCCTGTTTGTGCTTCACTGAAACCACAAATTCCCACTACATCTCCTGCAGTTGCCTGCTGAACATCTTCATACTTACCATTGATGAGCTTTCTGATTCGGGTAACTTTCTCCTGAACTCCGCGGCTCGAATTGTTCACCACTTCTCTATTGCTGATTCTTCCATCGAAAATGCGTACATGTGCAATCTTACCTATGCTTTTATCATATTCAATACGATATACAAGGGCTGACAAATCATGTGACAAGTCTCCTATTGGAGCCGGCAAATATTGAATTATAGCATTTAACAATTCTTCTATTCCGATTTCGTTTTTCGCTGAACCCATCAATACGGGAAATAATTCGCAAGCCTGAACAGCTTTGACTAAACAGCTATTGGCTTCATCAAACCCAATGGTTTGGGCATTTAAATATTTATCTAATAAGAAATCATCGGTTGAGGCAAGGGTTTCTATCAGGTTTTCGTTCATTGCTGAAGGATTCCAGCATGAAAGTATATTAGCATCATTTTCACCTTCGTTTGAAGTTTGCTGCAACACAATAGTTTTTTGTGTTAACTCCTTATGAATTTCGGCGAGGACATTTTCGGTATTGGCTCCTACCCTATCAATTTTATTGATGAAGATTAAAGTGGGGATTTGCTTTGCTTGTAAGGCGTTGAATAAAGTTTCGCTGTGTGCCTGCACACCTTCTACTGCCGAAATCATTAAGATTGCACCATCAATTATCCTTAGAATGCGTTCGACATCGGATGAAAAATCCACATGTCCGGGAGTGTCAATGAGGTTGATTTGTGTATCTTGCCAGACAAAAGATGTGTTGGCAGAACGCACCGAAATTCCACGTTCTTTTTCAACATTCAGCGAATCGGTTTGGGCGGTGCCATTGTCGACACTCCCAAGTTTTTTGGTGGCTCCGCTTGCAAACAGAAAGTGTTCAGTAAGTGTAGTTTTTCCGGCATCGGCATGAGCTAGTATTGCAATATTGCGGATGTTATTGAGAGGGTTTTGCATTTCGGTGCAAACTTACAAAAAAGAAAACATTTGTCGGAAGCAGATTCACCTTTCGATGTTTCTGTTTTAATCTATTTGAAGAATTCAAATGAAGAATGAAGTGTGCTTCGCTTCGACAAGCTCAATGATCAAGAGGGTTTGGCGAAACAATAGTCCTTTGATTCTTCTATCATTTAAATATTGCACTCGCTTTATCTAATCGTGCCATATCTTCATCAGAAAGTCGAAACGACATGGCTCCGGTGTTTTCTTTGGCATGGTTTTCTTTGGTGGCTCCCGGAATGGCAACCACCGTATTGCCATGAAAATTAATCAGCCAATTAAGGGCAATTTGCGTAGGACCTACATTATACTTAAGGGCAAGTTCTTTGATGAACATCACTAAGGGGCGGCTTTTCTCAAGTCCGGCTGGTTTAAACTGTGAGCTATATTTACGAAAACCTATATTGTTAAGCAATTCGGGTTGGTCGTGAAACTTACCGCTTACCAATCCCTGTGCAAGTGGTGAATACGCAATGATGGATATGCCTAACTTCTTTGCCATTTCCATTACACCGTTTGATTCGATTTTACGATTCAGCAAACTATAGGGCATTTGATTTGTCGCCAAATGAATTCCTTTTTTATCAAGAGTTTCCCAGGCATTTTTCATCTTTTTTGCCGGGAAATTGCTGACGCCAATATGTTTAATCAGCTTGCGGTCTATGAGTTCAGCCATGGCAGACACTTCAGCCTTTTCGTTAGAAAAGCCATAAGGTTGATGCACCTGATAAAGATCGATTGGAAAGGGCGATAGTGCACTGATGCGTTCATTAATAGTTTTAGGAATGTTAGAAGCGAAGCGAAACATGGGCCACCATTTAGTGGCAATCAATACATCGCCGGGCTTCTTACCTGCTGCCTGCAAGGCTTTTGATAAGGCTTTTTCGGATGCTCCTTTGCCGTATACTTCGGCTGTGTCGAACCAATTGATGCCTCCTTCGAGGGATAGTGCCACCAGCTTTTCTATCAAGTCATCTTCGAGTGTGGGCCAAAATTTTCCGGCAAGGTTTTTTTGTTTGCTGAACTGCCAGCAGCCAAGTCCGATGGGGGTTACCATCATATCAGTGCGACCCAAAGGACGTAAGTTAGTTGTAGTTTCCATATTATTTATGTGTTTTTTTTTCACCCCAAAATTACAAATAAATTCAAACCAAAAACATTTTCACCGAAATCACCAAATCGTCAAATCGCTAATTTTGCAAATTCATTTCTTCTGATATTGATAATGTCCGATAATTTTATAGTCGAACAAACAATCTGCCAGCACTTGTCCGCCGCCAATATTATGCACAATCAGCGGTCGCTTATTGTCTGCCGATTTCTTATTCACCACTATACCAATATGAGTTATTCCGCCTCCGAGGTTCCAACAAACCAAGTCGCCGGCTTGATAATCTTCTGCTTTTGATGAAATTGGTTTGACCACTCCATGTCTTGAAAAGAAAACCATCAGGTTGGGAACTCTTCGGTGGTCGATATTGCTGTCGGTATGTTTTAAACCCCATTTTTTCGGATATTTATCGAAATGTGATTTCATATCCTCATGTACTTCTTTTTGCAAATCAATTCCTAGTTTTCGGTAGGCACGAATGAGTACATCTGTACACACGCCTTTATCGGTAGGCACATCCCCATTTGGATATTTTATAGTGAAATAGGCTGGGTCGTAAGTCACTTTCTGCTTTGTAAGTTCGATGGCTGAATCGGAAAGTTTATCGAAAAATCTTTTCTGACTAAAAGCATATTGGCCTATCCAAATAAAAATAAATATTGCTAAAAACTTCTTCATATTATCATTAGTAACGCTTTTTGGAATTGAGTTATTTTGTTTTGCTATGTTTATTACAATAATCTAATCAGCCTAAATTTTTGTTACTTGGAGGCTGTTCAAAAAAGTGTGTCAAAAAAGGATAAATATAAATAATTTTGACACATGGAAAAATCAAAAAGAAACAAGAGTCCGCGATTAGAAGAGCTATTACCGGACGAAAAGAAAGGACAGAGATCGTAAGCCGTTTATATCAGGGAGATCCGATAGTAGGTAAAGATGGTATCTTTACAGATATGTTACAGGCCTTAGTTAACGCTGCATTAGAAGGTGAAATGGATAATTATTTAAAGGAGAACAAAGCATCTTCAAAAGATAATCGTCGCAATGGTCACACCCATAAGACAGTAACAAGTAGTGCAGGGTTTCGATGAATGATTTACAATCGTCGATGATTCATTTAAAGTATCCGATGAACCATTTGAAGTTTGCGATGAACTGTTTAAAGTCTGCGATGAACCATTTAATGTTTCCGATAAACCATTTAAAGTGTGCGATAAACTGTTTGAAGTGTCCGATGAACTGTTTAAAGTCTGCGATGAACTGTTTAAGGTTTCCAATGAACCATTTAGAGTTTGCGATGAACTGTTTAAATCCTTCAATTTAAGGGAAATAGGGGTGAGGGGATGGTGTTTTTGGAATTCAGAAAGGATTTTAGTTCATGTTAAATCATAAGTTATTATTTATTGACTAAAGCTTAGGTGGCTTTATTCTTAATTTAAAGGTATATGAACTTGTATATTTATGTTGGAAACGAAAGAAAAGATGAAATTAAATGGGTTGTATATCAATATATTATATTTTATATTGAATAATATCTTTAAATATTTCATCAATATTGAGTTATTATGCTTATCTTTGCTGAATAATTTATTTTTATGGAAGCAAAAGACAGAAGACATATACAATCAGGAGAAGCCGGTGTGCAAATAATGGATGATTATAATAGTGTTTGGACCGGACTTGATGCCTGGGAACTCAAACATACGGCTTTGGTTGATATAATTGAACTTATCAAAGCTAAAGATATTTTAGCGTCGACTGTTAACACAGGAGCTGCCCGAAGCAAAAAAGATATCCGATTGGATAATGGTGAAAAGGCGAATGAAATTTGTGGTCCTTTAAAAACATTTCTTCTTAGTATTCCTGATAAAGTGCAAGAAGGAACGGTTCATTTTTCTAAATCACAATTGACTTATGGTTCGGAAGAAACGCTAAAAAATCGCTGGGGAAAAGTGGTTGAGGTGGCTAATTTGCCTGCTAACGCTGCTTTTTTTACTGGAGGTTATGGAGTGACTCACGCTATGGTGACGGCACTTTCGGATGGTATTGCTGAATTTGATGTTGCGATTCCTTTACCGAAATCGAAGAGATCGACAAAAAAAGCTGCTAATAAGAATTTGAAAAAGGATTTCAAAATCATGGCTGAAATTATTACGGATATTAAAAATCTTGCTCAGGGGAAAAGGAGTACGAATTCTGATTTTGTGGATGCTCTGGTGGATGCTTTTGGTATTTATAATACGGGTGGGCGCATTCAGAATGCTGTGTTTACTTTTCGCGATGCTGAAACTAATGTTGTTTTGAAGAAAGTGAAAGGTACGTTTACTAAGGGAAGCCATAGTTTTACACAATATAGTACGAAACGCGGGTTGATTACGATAAAAGGCAAAGAACAAGGCAACTGGTCTGCTGAAATTGAAGCCGAAACTTATGTGAAACAAATCTTGCATAATATTGCTTTTGATCCGGAAAAACCGATACTGAGAATGACGATTAAGCTGGTGAAAGCTTAGGGAGTTATGAATTATGAGTTATGAATTATGAGTTTTTTGGGGGATAGGGGAAAAGGAAAATCCCGCTCTTTTTTTGGAGGGCGGGATTTTTTTATGGTTTTTGATTGGTGGGGAGATTGATTAATGGACAGTTGATAATTGGTAGTGAGGTGATTTTGGGGGATGGATAGTTGGTGATTAAGGGGAAGGCTGAAGGTTGGTTTACTCCTTTACAAACTTCCCGGAAACCATTCCTGTATCAGATTCTACTTTGACAAAATACATCCCATTAGGAAATCTTGAAACATCTATCTCTGTGTTTTTATACTTAGAAGTTTGTTGAAAAAGAAGTTGCCCTAGAAGGTTATAGATTGAAATAGATTTATCTTTATTTGTTGAAAGGGTTTCAATAGTAATTTTATTATTTGTTGGATTAGGGAAAATTTTAAGGCTTTGTTCATTATTTTGTGAAGCAATATTTGTGTAAAGTAAGGAATCGGTACTTTTAAATATACCTAATTTACTTCCTACAAAAATAATTCCAGACGAATCAATTGCTAAATATTCAGAATATAAGGGAAATGTACAATATGAATGCCAGGTAATACCAGTATCATTCGATTGTTGGATGCTTGTATTATAATTTACTGCATATAATTTCCTATTCTTATCTTCAGCCATATCATACCACTCCTTAATTGTATTTACTTGATTCCAGGTAATGCCATCATCATTTGAAGTATAATGGTAATGTGCACCAACCAATCCAATAATAGTATTACTCTTTAATGTAAGTAGTTTATAAACTGATCTTCCTTCATCAGCAAAAGCAGTTGAGGGGATCCAATTATTAGCTGTATCAATGGATCGATAAAAACTCGGAATCGCTGAAAAAGAACCTGCCAGGAGTGTGTTATGTCTTGTCAAACCAAGATAATAAATACTGGTATCACTTAAACCTGTGCACATTTGTTGCCAAAAATCTCCACCATTAATTGAACGATAAACTCCATATCCTAAATCGCTAACATAGAGGTAATTGTTCGAATCTGCAATAATACTGAAAGACTGAGATTGTATTAACCCAGAATCTTTTTTATTCCAAGTATTTCCTCCATCTATTGATTTGTATACTCCATTTGTGGACAATATATAAATATTTCCATTTAAGTCTTCAGCTGCTGAGGTGAAAGATGTATAACTGCCATTAACAAGATAGGGTAAATTTAATTTTGTCCATGTATTACCTAAATCAGCAGATGAATATACATTAGTACTTCTGAAAACATAAAGCACATTAGAGCGTGTAAAACACATATTACTAACTGATAGACCTGTCATCCCATTGCTTTTTTGAGTCCAAGTTGCTGTTGAATCATTAGAGACAAAAATACCATCAATACTTGTACCAGCTAATAATTGTTCATGAACATTATCATAAAATATACATTTGGGGAATTGAAGATTCAAGTTGAGTTCTTGCCATAAAGATGTACCATGATATAAAACATGTAATTTATTATCCGAAGTTAGACAAAATAAATCCTGATGCTCGTTAATGTCTAATTTTATAATACTACTAATTGCAAACCCACTATCTATCCTACTCCATGTTGTTCCATCATCTGTTGATTTATAGATTCCTCCATTGGAGTAGAATCCCGCATATATATTATCCGCACTATCTATAACAATGGAAGAAACAAAACCGGAAATAGAGCATTGTGTATAAGAAGTTCCGTTGTCAAAGGACTTAAAAACCCCACTATAGCAATCACTCCCCGTAAAAACTACATCATTACTATTAATTGCAATAAAAGATGCTTTCATTTGTGTTTCAGTAAAATTTAACCCATTATTGCCAGAATATTGGAGTCGGCAAGCACCAATGTATATATTATTATTTTTAACTTCAATACTTCGAATATAGTTGGAAGATGTACCTATATGTTGCCAAGTAGCCCCATCATCTGAAGAATGATAAATATCTGAGTTTGTCGATACAAATAACTCACCGTTCGGTTTGACTTTTATATCTGAAATAATGTTTAAAGTTCCTATTGTATTATCAGGAACATTTCCTAATTGTTGCCAGCTTAAAGCATTATCAGTTGATTTATATATCCCCTGAGAATCATCAAGTCCAACATAAATATCTCCATTATTTCTAACAGAAATACATTTAACAGAGCCACCAATTGGCCCATTTAAACGTTGAAAATAGGCCAATTGGCCCATTAATCCTTTAGCAAGGATTATCATCAAAAAAAGTACAATAATTTTTTTCATATCATTAAAATATTTAGATTATATTCAAACAACTTATGAGAATTCGCCTTTTTTTTCAAGTAGTCTCAAGTTTCCACCTTAATTATTTTGTAAAATTACAATTAATTTAAATTCAAACCCAATAAAAATAATATTATTGAATTATTTATTTTTTTGATCGATTTGAAAATTGCAAATTATCCTGTGTTTGAAGTGGAATTGCAAATTCCACTTAGCCGAGTTGGTGCTTAGGGGGGATCATTTTAACTTCCTTTTTTGTGGATTCTGACGATTTGAAAAGAAAGAAAGGATTTCTATTGTACTATTTTGTATTCGATAATACAAAGTATTGTGTCGGGCAACTACTACCCTTCTGATATCTTTCTTTAATTCTGAAGCCTGAAACAAATACGGATTATGCGAAAGAAGCATTAGGGTCGCTTCTATTTCTTTTGCAAGATTTTTAAGTTCTTTTTCTGTCCAGTTTTCTTCAAGATAAACAATGGTTTGTTTTAGTTCAAATAAAGCAAAATCTGTCCAAAGAATTTTATAACCATTTTTCATAAAGTTCTTTAGCTTTGCTATGCGAATTTAATTTAGCTGCCTCTGCATCTTGTAATCCAAGTTCGATTGAATTTTTCTCTTTTTCAGAAATGGTATTCCACCAGTCGATGTTTTCCTGGTTTTTTATAGCAATGATTTTATTAATAACGGCTGAATCTTCTATGTTTGAAAGCCACTGTATTAATTCCAGCTTTTTGCCTGCCAGATGGGTTGAAGTTTTCATGTTGAATAATAATTTGATTCACAAAATTACAATATTTTTTTGAATCTAATGTTTTACTTAGGGGAATTTATGGTTATTTGAAAGTTAGGATAATTGCAAATTCCACTTAGCCGTAGTGCGAATTTGGAGAGTTGGAGCTTAGAGTGGAAATTAGAAAGCCACAGATTCTCTGATTATTTTCATTGTTAATCAGTGAATCTGTGGCAATGTATTATTGCTTACTGAAGGAAGCAGGCAAATGTTGTCTTATTTTGTTTGATCCATATACAATTTCAATAGTCGGGCAACGTATTTTCCGAAGACATCAAATTCGATATTGATTACTGAACCTGATTTGAAATTATGAAAATTGGTGTATTGATAGGTGTAGGGGATGATGGCAACGGAGAAGAAGCCTTCGCCGGAATCGACTACTGTGAGGCTTACTCCATTTACGGAAATGGAGCCTTTTTCGACGGTGATGTTGGCTTTGGTGGCATCATATTTAAACCAGAATTTCCAGCTTCCGTCGAACTCTTCTACTTTGTAGCATTCGGCAGTTTGATCTACATGTCCCTGAACAATGTGTCCGTCGAAACGACCATCCATGCGCATGCTGCGTTCGAGATTCACTTCGTAGCCCACTTGCCAGCTTCCGAGATTGGTTTTATCAAGTGTTTCCTGGATGGCTGTGACGACATAGGTTTCGGTTTCGTAATTCACTTTCACCACCGTGAGGCATACGCCATCGTGCGACATGCTTTGGTCAATTTTTAGTTCTTTCGTAATGGGAGTTTGGATGCTGATGTTGATGTTGCTTCCTTCTCTTTCAATTTGAGCCACTTTGCCGGTGGCTTCTACTATTCCTGTAAACATATTCTTTTTGTTATTTTGAGTTGATAATTATCGGTATAAACTAACTGAGCCGGAAAGGGTGCGCTTTTTAATTCCTTTGATTTTGTATTCGTAGACATCGCAAACGTAGTAATAGACCCCTTCGGCACAATCGGCATGATTGGTCATGTCTTTTCCATCCCAATTAATATCGGGATTGGATGTTTGGTAAAGCATTTTTCCCCAACGGTTGAATATTTTCATGTCTACTTTTTCGACCAGATAGTAGGGGATTTTGGGCATAAATAAATCGTTTATTCCATCGCCGTTTGGAGTGAAAATGTTGGGCAGTTCGTAGCCGCTGCAACTGTCGCTGGTGACACATTCGAAATTACTAAATAAACTTTCGTTTCCGGCTGAATCTATTGATGTGATGACATAGCAGCCCAATACATCCACAATGTTGTTGTGCGTAAATGAAGTATCATGGGCATTATTGATGTGACTTATCAAAGTCATGCTTGAGTTTTCGTCGGGTAGATAATACACATTATAAGCGGCGACATCGTAGGCACAAATGGGGTCGGGCTGTGTCCAATTCAGGTAATTGCTTATGCAATCGGTGCTAAGTGAAAGGACCGGTGGGCATGGAGGGGTGTTATCAATTGGGATTCCACAAGCGATTTGCGAGAAATTAATGAGTGGATGAATGATGTCTGTTGAAGAATATTGACCTATGCTTTTTATCAAATAGCAATAGTTTGCTCCGTTGGCAAGACCTGTGTCAATGTATTGATGTTGCACAGTGAAGCCAATTGAATCGAACAATAAAGTGGAAGGATTTTTCTTAAATACCGCAAAAGTATCGTTGGTCCAGGGAACATTTTCGTGCCATTGCAAGAGCAATTTCTTGTCGGAAGGCGTAATACTCAAGAAGACAGAAGAGGCAGTATGGGTGCTTCCAACAAAGAAATAATTAGAAGGGGTTACATTATAAAAGTCAATTCTGTAGGAATAGGGATAGGTTTGTGTGTTTAACAAAGTATCATGATAAATGGTGTCGTTAATCCCTTCTAAAGAATCAATAAGTGCAGGAGAACTGAAGGTGTTGCCTTGCGAACGCCAAATTAAATAACGATAAGGACCGGGGAAAAGCAGGGTGTCGAATTCGGTTGGTTTCGACCAGGCAATATATATGCTTCCTGTGTTGATATCCGTAGATGTTACGCTTACATTGGTAATTACGGGAACATCCTTTTTAAGCTTTGCACAAGCTTCATTTGAAGCATAACTTTCATCATCGTCGGGATAATAAGCTATGACCATGTAGCAATAGTCGTTGCCATGAATGAGGCCATTTCCGTTGTCATTATCATAATAAGTGGTATCGCTAAGCGAATTGGTTTGACCAATATAGCTATAGCCTGTATAGGCAGGAACACCGGTTTCGCAGAATGAATGAACATAGCCGTAAAAACCTAAGCGGCGATAAATCTTATATCCGACCGCATTGCTGCAACCCGATTGATACCAATTAAGGAAAATCCCATTTCCGGCGGCATTGGCTGTTAAGTTTTTTGGTGCGGGTCCGTTGACCTTAATTTGAAGTGTTTTATAGGCAACCAATGCGATAGGCGAACTGTTGTCGATGGCTTTGAAATAAACCAAATATTTGTTTTTTCTGACGTGCGAACAATTGGTATGCCAGGTGAAAGTGGAAGTGACACTTCCGGTTCCTGACACAGGTTGAGGGAAAGTAGCAGGGCTATTGCTGATATTTAAAGGTCCCCCACTTGCAGTCATAGTGACAAAATTCATATCGATATCCGTTGCTGTAACCGGAAAAGAAAGGGTTGAATCGGCATCAATGCAAGTATCCTGTATGCAAGTGATCACAGGGGGATGATCGTTGCAAGCCCCAATGGTTATTTGCATATCGCGGGTGACATAACCAATGCGAACCCCTTTTCTCCATTCTTCTATTAAAAAAGCAACATTATACTCTCCTTGAAGCATAGGACTATCCCATAATAAATCGCCTGTAATAGAATCCATTTTAAAGACAGAACTGGTTTGAGGATAAGTATAGCCCGGAATATCCTGGCCTCCTGTTCCTTTACAATTCACTAAACGAAATGAAAGGCTATCACCATCTGGATCATAGGCTCCGGGATTATGAATAAAAGGCACGAAAACACATCCATTGTCGATGGGTGGATTTAGTAAAACGGGTGAATTATCAGGACCTAAAAAAGGACTAATGGTAAGCATGGTTTCAACATACATGGGAATGTTTACCGAATTGGGAACATTAATTACGCCATAATTTCGGTTTGGGTCGAGCATTGAAATGATGTAGGTTGATGGAGCAGAAAAAGTATGATTGCCAACGTAAACATTTTTTGTAATGTTGTTGGGAAGATTTATTTTTTGAATTCGTTGAATATCGCTCGAAGTACCATCACCCCAGCTTAAAGTTAGGCTTGGACGATCAGCAGGACTTGGGGTATAAGTATAGGTAAGTATCGTAAATTCATAAGTTAATCCTGAAATATAACGATAGGTAATTTCAGCTGCTCTTTGATGTGTAGCAAAGGAGCTTAGGCTAAATAGTACGATTAAACAATATAAAATAGTTGCTTTTTTCATGTTCTCAAATTCAGTTACAAATTTACAACATTATTCGGACGTAGGTGATATTCGTAAATCAAATTTTAATTCTTTTTAGGAATTGAACAGAAATGTTTTGTATTTTTGTAAGAAAAATAAAGTATGTCAATCAGTACCAGTCGTACATCGGGGAACGCAAATGTGAGCATCGATCACAGCAAATGTACCCGTTGTTTATTTTGTGTAAAGGTGTGCAAGGGAATGCCTTTATATTTCGAAAACAATATGATTCAGGTAGATCAGAGCCGTTTATTTGGTTGTATTGCCTGTGGACAATGTGTTGCTATTTGTCCTTTTGGAGCCATCAAAGTAGAAGGCCGATTGTTGAATCCTTCAGATGTTGTTCCTATCCCTTTAAAAGAAAATCGTGCCTCGTATGAGCATGTGTTTAATTTGATGTTTGCACGTCGCTCAGTACGTGATTTTCATAATCAGGAAATAGAACAGGAAGTTATTGATAAAATATTGAAAGCGGCAAGTTGTGCACCAATGGGCATTCCCCCAAGCGATGTAAGAGTGGTGGTATTGAATGGAAAAGATAAAGTGAAAGAATTTTCAGGCGATTTTATTCAGCAGTTATCTAAAATCCGTTGGATGTTTTCTAAATTCTCTTTGATAATGATGCGTCCATTTATTAGTAAAACCGATTATGAACTTTTCAATACTTTTCTGACCCCTGTGATTGATTTTCTTATTGAAAAGGATAAGGCCGATGAAGATTGGTTATTGTATGGTTCTCCGCTTGCCATAGGCTTTTTCGGTGGACAAGCCTCAGACCCTTTGGATGCTGATATTGCGGCAACTTATGCCAGCATTGCTGCCGAATCCTTAGGTGTTGGAAGTTGTTTTATTGGAACCGTACCTATCTTTTTGAAATATGGGGCTAAGAAAATGAGAAACAAATACCATATTTTGCCTTTTAAATATGGTGCATGGATCATATTTGGTTATTCGAAATATAGCTATCATCAATCGATTCATCGTACCTTTGCCGACATTAGTTATTATCAAAAATCATAATACTTTGAAAGTTAACCAAAAAAATTACCGGACGGTTTGGTTAGAAGATTCTACCGTTAAAATGATAGACCAAACCTTATTGCCATTCGAATTTAAGATTATCGATTGTGCAACTTACACCGAAACCTGCGAAGCTATATGCACTATGAAAATCAGGGGTGCAGGAGCTATCGGTGCAGCCGCGGCTTTTGCAATGGCACAAGCTTATTTACAGGCACCTGTTGAAAATAAAAATGAATATATCGCGAAAGCACGCCATGAAATAGAAGGCACACGCCCAACGGCTCAAAATCTATTTTATGCTGTTGCCAGGGTGTTCGCTGCAGGTCAGCATTCATTAGAAAATGCTTTATCTGAAGCACAAGCTGTTGCCGACGAAGATGCCCTGGCTTCGCAAGCCATAGGGCAATATGGGAATGAATTGATAAGGGATGGAATGGGAATTTTGACGCATTGCAATGCCGGGTGGTTGGCTTTTGTGGATTATGGAACGGCTTTATCGCCAATTTATACTGCTCATCATCAGGGGAAAAAACTGATGCTGTATGTGGATGAAACCAGACCACGCGGACAGGGTGCGCGACTTACGGCATGGGAGCTTCAGAATGAAGGGGTTCCTCATGCGATAATTCCTGATAATGCTGCGGCTTATTTTATGTGGACAGGGAAAATTCAGATGGTGATAGTAGGAGCCGACCGCATTACTGCTAATGGGGATGTTGCCAACAAAATTGGCACATTTCAGAAGGCACTGGCGGCAAAAACTATGGGAATTCCTTTTTATGTGGCAGCACCCACTTCTACTTTCGATAGCGAATGTGAGAGTGGGAAAAATATTCCGATTGAATTTCGTTCGGCTGATGAGGTTTTGTTTCAAACAGGACCTGATTTGAATGGAATTCAGCATACGATAAGGGTTTGTTCACCAGGATCAGACGCGCTGAATCCGGCTTTTGATGTTACTCCGGCTGAATTTATTACTGGGATTATTACTGAAAAGGGAATCATAAAACCGGAAGAGAAGGCTATTAGGCTACTAGGCTTTTAGACTTTTAGGCATTTAGGGGAAAGACCCAGGAAGCAAATTTCAAAGGTGGGGGAAACCACAGTAGGCACAGTAGGAGGGTATTTGAAAATCTTATATCATAAATCTCAAATTGCCGTTCCGAACTCCGGCTTTGTGGTTGCGAACGCCATCTTTGTCTATCGGAACGGCAATTTATAGGTTCGAAACAACACATTTCTAACTCAAATTGCCATTCTGACATAAAAACTAGTGGAAGCCGGACAATTTGGCATAAATGGCGATCAAAATAAGATTAAAATTGCCGTTCCGAAGGGCAAAGTTCCCGTTCGTAGATACAAAGCCGTAAGTTTGAAGGGGAACGATGGCGTTCTGAAGGGGAATGATGGTGTTCCGAACGGCAAATTTCCCCTTCCGAACAGGAACGTTGGTGTTTGGAACAGGAACAATGGCGTTCGGAACGGCAATTTTCTATCGCAATTATTACAATTGAAAAAATGCTTTTCAGGAAACAATACATTTATAAAAGAATCAAGTCAGAGGATGCTTGATTTGATACCTGAAATTCCTAAAAGTTAAAACCCCAGCAGCCTGTATATTGCCAGCATCAACATAAATATAATCATATACACATTAATGCTGATGAAGGATTTGCTCAGATGGATATCGGAGACTTTGGCAAAGGTGAGTTTGATGAAGATGGCAACAAACGTTATATTTAAAATGAAAATTGCCACGAAAAAAGCTAAGCTAATATCGACCACAAACAATGGAATCATGATGGATGTGAGAGATGAAGCGAGTATCCAAGAAAAGATGATTCGTTTCAGACTTTTTGTGTTGAGCGATTGATTGATGGTTGGGAAGCCTGCTTGCTGGTATTCGTTGCCGTATTTAAGCATCAAGAGCCAAAAGTGGGGGATTTGCCAAATGAAGATGAAAAAAGCTATGAAAACAATGCTTGCATCGAATATTGCGCCATCTGCTGCTGTCCAACCCATCAATAGAGGAATGGCTCCCGTGAGAGAACCAGGGACAACGGCAAAGGCACTTACTCTTTTGAGATAAGTGTAGAGCAGGTTATACCAGATGATATTAAAAAGACCTAATGCCGCCGCGATGGGTGAAATTGTGAGTAGAATGGTTGAACCTATCAGTATTAACAGAAGCGAAACAACAAATGCAGACAGCGGACTTATCAAGCCCGAAGGGATTGGACGTTTTTGCGTCCTAAACATTAAAGCATCGTGTTTCCACTCCTGCACTTCGTTTAAGGCGCTTGCACCTGAAGCCAGGACAAATACTCCCAAAGCAAGAAATAAAAGACTTATGTCGAATTTAGCCGAACAAACAATATAGCCCGTCAGTGCAGTGAAAGTTACTGCCAGCGATACCCTGAATTTTATAAGGGAAGAAAAACTTTGAAGAGAAAACGCTTTCAGCCTATTTTGCTTTTAACGATTTCAGATAATCATTAATCTTAGGAATATCTGTTTCTTTTATAACACCGGTATATGATTTCATAACTCCCTGAGGGAATCCATCCACCACATCTTTGTTAGGGTCGTAGATGGAAGTTTTGATATATTCGTCATCAACAGTAATATCTCTTGAAGTTCCATTAGTTACCACTTTAATGGTCGAACCATGTATTCCTTTAAAGCTTGGACCGACTAATTTGGAACCATCAACTGAGTGACAGGAGAAACAACCATTCTTTTCAAGTACTTTAAATCCTTCGTTGTTATCATCAGATTTCTTAACGGGCAAAGCAGCCAGCCAGTTATTGAATTTTTCGTCGGTAGTAACCCTTACTATTGTGTACATATAAGAGTGACTTACTCCGCAATAGGCCGAACAAAACAAATCAAAATCGCCAAGCTCGCCGGGGATAAACCAGGTGTAGTTGTTCTTTCCGGGAACCACATCTTCCTTCACCCTGAAAGCAGGAATGAACAAACCATGTATCACATCTTTCGAAAAGAGATCTAATTTAACCGCTTTATTAATGGGTAAAACCATGGTGTCTGATTGTTTGTTTCCGGGATATTCGAAAGTCCATTTCCACATTCTGCCAATCACTTTAACATGCATAGCATCGCTAGGGGGTTGACGCATTGGAAGAAAACCTTCCCATCCAACATAAAACATAAACAACACAAGCACCATAGGAACGGCAGTCCAGGTAAATTCTAACCACGAACTATCTTTTATTTGGGTTGCATGGGCATTCTTTTTCCGGTTATACTTAATCACAAAAACAATCATGATGGTGGTAAGTAATACGAGGAAAAACAGGGAAATCCCGAAAATAATCAGGAATGCTTTATCTACACCGTGTACGAAATTTGAAGCGTTTGAAAACATATATGTTGAATTTTATCTATATGAATAATCAATAAATGTAATAAGAACAATCACTGCGAAAAGCACGAAAACCGTTCCGACCAATATCCTCAGGAGGAGGTTTTCGTATTTTAAATGCATAAAATTAGACAATACCAAATAGCCTTTAAATCCTGCAATTAGCAAGGCAATAGTAACGGTGAAGGAGCCTAAATTATAGGAAGTAACACTGATGGTGAGAAAAGTGAAAAACATCAGCACTATTAAAATGCGGGCTAATACTCTGTATTCTGTTGTATGTGAAGCGTTGTTTGCCATGAGTCTTAATTTTAAATCATGAAATTAAATACATTAAAGGGAAGAGGAAAATCCAGATTAAATCGACCAAATGCCAATAAAGAGCACCGTTTTCGAGAAAGACATACTTCTGACTGTGAATTGTTCCCTTTTTTACTTTGAAAAATACAATCAAAAGAAGTATCATCCCAACAATAATATGAAAGGCATGCAAGCCGGTCATAAAGAAATATAAACTGAAATATAAAAGATGACCTCTTTCGAGATGAGCCATTAATTCGGAACCCGGATATAAACCATGTTCGAACTTTGCACCCCATTCGATGTATTTATTAAAGAGGAAAACGGCTGCCATAAGCAGGGTAATTCCAATTAAAATCAGGCTAAGCTTTTTATTATTCTTTTGCATTGCCGATAAAGCCATAGCAATGGTCATACTGCTGAAAAGTAGGGCAATGGTATTGATGGCACCAATAGTAACGCTTAATTCCAGGCTTCCTTCGTGGAAATTAGCCGGATATTGTGCGCGGTAAATCGAATAAACTAAAAACAAACCTCCGAATAAAAGGAGTTCTGTAAAAATAAAGAGCCACATTCCTAATTTGGAAGCTTCGTCGTCTCTGTGTTCTTCTATATGGTTATGGTTTTCACTCATGATTTTCTCTATTTATAATCGTAAGGATTTTTCTTAATAATGGGGGCTTCATCAAAGTTTTCTAATGATGGGGGCGAAGGAATTTGCCATTCTAATGTAGAACCATTCCATGGATTGGCAGGCGCAATGGCACCTTTTCTAACACCCATAACCAGATTATACACCATTAGGATTAAACCTGATATTAAACAGATTCCACCTATAGTTGATATTATCTGAGCCCATTGAAATTGGGGTAAATAATCGAAATATCTTCTGGGCATTCCTTGTATTCCAATGATAAATTGTGGGAAGTATAGCAGATTGAAACCAACAAAAATAATTGCCCAGGCTACAATTGCTCTTCTGAAATTATACATTCTTCCGTACATTTTAGGTAACCAATAATGAATGGCAGCGAAGAAGGCAAAACCCATTCCTCCAAAAATAATATAATGGAAATGCGCTACAATAAAAGAGGTGTCGTGAACCTGAATGTTGGTTGCCACAGAACCAAGAATGAGTCCGGTTAATCCACCTATCATAAAAAGGAAAATAAAGGAAAGGGCGTATAAGAAAGGAGGCTTTAAATCGATAGAAGCTTTATACATGGTCGAAATCCAGTTGAATACTTTAATAGCACTAGGCACAGCAACAATAAAAGTTAATAAAGAGAAGAACCATCTTGCGTTTTCACTCATTCCTGAAGTGTACATATGATGTCCCCAAACGAGGAAACCAACACCTGCAATGGCTAAGCTTGATAAGGCAATGGCTTTGTAACCATAAATCTTTTTCTGACAAAAGGTAGGGATGATTTCGGTAATAACGCCCATTGCAGGAAGTATCATTACATACACCGCCGGATGCGAATAAATCCAGAACAAATGCTGGAACAATACGGGGTCACCTCCCAGCTCGGGATTGAAAAATCCAATTCCGAATAATCGTTCAGCAATAAGCATTAATAATGTGATACCTATAATAGGAGTTGCCAATAATTGTATCCAGGCAGTTGCATAAATCGACCAGGGAAATAAAGGCATATTAAAGAATTTCATGCCCGGTGCTCTCATTTGATGAACAGTAACAATAAAGTTAAGACCCGTTAGTATGGATGAAAAACCCAGCACAAAGGCTGCTGTAGTTGCCATAATAACACTCGTTCCTGTTGATGTGCTGTAAGGAGCGTAAAAAGTCCAGCCGGTATCAGGAGGGCCACTCTTTAGAAATTGTGAAGCTACAGCTAAGATGCTACCGAAAATAAATATCCACCACGAAAACAAGTTTAATTTGGGAAAAGCAACATCCTTTGCTCCAATTAAAATGGGTAGAAAGAAGTTTCCAAAAACGGCAGAAAGCCCCGGAATTACGACCATGAAAATCATGATAATTCCATGAACGGTGAAGACACCATTATAGGTTTGTGCTTTCATTATGGTTTCGCCGGGAGCAATTAGCTCCAACCGCATTAACAATCCTAATATCGCACCAACAAAAAAGAAAGCCGCAATGGCATACATATACAGCAGGGCTATTCTTTTATGGTCAGTAGCAAAAATCCAGGAAAACAATCCTTTGTATTTCCCTTGGTGTTTAAGAAAACTTACGTATTCTATTTTATCTGTTCCGTTACTCATGATTAATAATTTTTGTTTTTTTCTTTTTGGGTCTGATAAGATACACTACAATGAAAACCAATATAAAAAATATTATTATCGTTCCTGCAACCTTGGTAATATCCAACGCAAATCGTTTATTGTCGGGGTCATAAGAATAGCAGAACATTAATATCTTCTGAATGGTAGGTCGGGGTTGCTCTTTATTTGCTTCTATCAAAGCCATTTTAAAGTCTAAAGGAAGAAATGAAATTCCATACAGATAACGGGTTATCATTCCTTGGGGACTAATTGCCATAATAGCAGAAGGATGAACAAAATCGAGTCCAACAGCTCTGGTTTTAAAACCTACGGCATCGGTGATTTTGAAAATAGTTAAACTATCTGTTGTGAGAAACATCCAGCCGTCGCTATTGCCTTT
>JBAWXL010000039.1:0-22368 GCA_037144095.1 Bacteroidota bacterium | reverse complement strand
GGCACATTCGAAAATGCGCATATTTTGCCTTCAAAACGCTTAAACATGCTTCGAAGTCTGCATATTTCGATTCCAAAATGCCCGGATTTTATTAAAATCCGCCTGTTTTGATTTCTAAATACTCAGAATTTTTAAGTATTCTGAAGGCTAAAAATCGAATTTATCGCAATTTTCATATTCTCAATTCCCCAAAAACCTAAACTTCTTTAAGTGAATTTTATTCTTTTTTCAGGTAGCGTTGATTTAAGCCTGCCGAAATAATGACTATTAAAACCAGGAGAATCATCACCCAAGCCCAAACCGGAAATACTTGCGAATCGCCACTTGCATAGCTGTGTAATCCCTTCGATAAATAATAGTTCACACCCACAAATGTCATTATGACACTGCCAAAACCGACTATAGAACCTACATTAAAAATATAAGCATCTTTGAGTTTCGGCACCAGACGAAGATGAAGTATGCATGCATACACCACAATAATCACTAAAGCCCAGGTTTCTTTTGCATCCCATCCCCAGTATCTTCCCCACGATTCGTTTGCCCAAACCCCGCCTAAGAAAGTTCCGATGGTGGCTAAAAACAAACCTATTTCTAAATTCATTTCGTTAATTTTGGTGAGCTCGGCAATCAGATAATCGATGCGCAAAGCATTTTTGTAGTTTTTGAAAATGTATAAAAACATATTGATCAAACCTAACATAAAACCTAATCCCAGGAAGCCATAGCTGATGGTGATTACCGCCACATGAAGCACCAGCCAATAGGACTTCAAAACCGGTTGCAGATTGGTGAGTTGGGTATCGTAGCTGCTGTGTCCTGCGGTCATTAAAATGGCAAAAGCCAACACAGCCGTCGAAGCAAGCGTGATTTTCGAATAGCGCCAGAAATAGAAGCCGGCAAGCAAACCTCCCCACGACACTATCAGTAATGCTTCGTAACCATTGCTCCACGGGGCATGACCCGATAAGTACCAACGAAGCGCAATGCCAAAGGTATGATAAAGAAAAGCCACTCCAAGCAATGCAATCAATCCGTTTAGAATCCACTTCACAATATTGTTTTTCTTCACACTCAAATTTTCGTAGAATGCCAATGAAAGCAAAAGCAAACTCAATACCGCATAAACGTTGCGGAGGTTTTCGAATATTTTGGCTTTGTTGTAAAAGATTTCGAGATCGACTTTAGATTTTGAAGGAATATCGGTGGCTGCGTTGCTCTGACGCTGAATGTTGTCGAAATATTCAATCATCTTGTCGGCTTTTGCATAATTGCCTGTACTGATGCCTTCGGCCAATCGCAGAAAATAGGCTTGTGCAAGATTGGTATAATTAAAAATAGGCAATTGCAAATCTTCATTAATCCCTTTCAGCGATGCTTTTAAGGGATAAAAAGCCAGGGTGTCGTTTGCCTGAACCCATGTCAGCGACTTAGAATCATCAATCGGAAATATCTTCAACATGCTTCCCTCGAACACCATACGACAAATATTGGCTCTTTCGTCCAATTTGATGATTTCTTTATCAAAGGCGTTTTGCTCTGAAGGTTTTTTCTTAAATGCATCCTGAATGAATTTGCCAATTTTATAACCGGCGTTCATATCAAACATTTCGTTGTAGGAAATATAATCTTTCACCCCTAAAGCATCTTTTACTGCTTTTTCGCGGATATAAATTATTTTTTCATTGGTCCAGAATTTTTGATCGACCAACATGTCTAAGAACACCTGCATAGCATTCATTTTGCCTTTCGATTCAATATCGAAATGGTCTTTGCGCGAAATTTTATGCATCACATCATAAGCAAGCGTATGCATGGGTTCAAACCTTCCGTCGAAAGTTTGCACAATCAAATGCCCAAATTTATCGGCATGTTCGGCACTAATTGGATTGTGGGGTTTATCCTGAGAAAAGCCAAATCCTGAAATTCCAACAACAAATAGGCTGGTTAAAATAGCAGCTTTTCTTTTCGAACGCATATTTTTGATGCCGCTTCGCAAAGACGTGAATCTTGAGTTTTTATTTAATAAAGTCAAAAATGCGCCCACACAAATCAACATATATCCAAGATAGGAAATCC
Source organism: Bacteroidota bacterium (assembly GCA_037144095.1). Lineage (GTDB taxonomy): Bacteria > Bacteroidota > Bacteroidia > Bacteroidales > CAIXTV01 > CAIXTV01. The sequence goes on along the minus strand of JBAWXL010000039.1, from coordinate 20,289 downwards.
AGGTTCCCCAAAAATCATGATTCACTGATAAAATGGTGCCTTTTTGGTCGTTATCGAAAGCCGACTGAAAAAATCGGTATCCTTTATAATCTAAAACATTATTCATAAAAATACTGTGTTTTTCATTTAAATTATTGGTTGAATCAACAAGAGTGACTTCGCTTTTATAAGATGAGGGATTCATAGAACCCGGATAAGTATCTAAAATAAAATCATCTAAATAAATAGAGAAAGGAAGCTTAATTTCTTTTTGACCCCAGCCCATAGAAAAACCAATGCCATCCAAAGTGGCTTTCTGAAATTCAACCAGAGAAGGATCATTGCAAAACACCGGAACTTCAATGTTTTTATCTTTCAAAGAAACATCCACCAACAAGACATTAACCCCCATTTCTCCTTCTTTAGCCGGAGTCCAATTCATCTTGGCATTTTTAAATTCCTTAGAGAAAGCAAACATAATTCCATCTCCTTTATAAATTGAATTTTCTTTAAATTGCTTGATGCTGTCTTTTAAAATGGCATCAGCATCAGTTTCCTGCATATTGGTTTGAATGATATCATAAGAAGACTGAATATACAAAGCCCCATCTTTTTTTGTAATGTGAATGGCATTTGGATTAGAATTATTATTGAAAGCCAAATCATATTTCCCCACATTTTTCGCTTCGCCTTCTTTAATATGCGTGATCATAACAGCATTATCTTTAACCACTCTCAGTTCAAGCATATCGCTTCCCCCCTGCACATTTTCAATCACTGTTTCAGTTGCATTAGGTATATAATCTTTAAAAGCAAATTTCAACTCGCTTTTATCATCCATCTTCATATTAAAATTAAAAGAAGCATGTGCATTCTCGCTTAGCTCCAGGGGATAATAAACTTTATCCGTCAAAGGATTTTTATTTGATTTAACCTGCAAATAAGTTTCAGTAGACATTATTATGTTAGATGATTGACCTTCTCTTATATGCATGGAGCCGCCAAAACCAAAGTAGCGGGTAACGCCTGCACCTAATATTAATAAGATAAAAGCTGCATGAAAAATGAAACCAAAAAATCTTTGTTTGCTGAGAAGATTATATTTTTTGATATTTCCGATAAAATTAATCACCAAAAGGAGCATAAGCACTTCAAACCATTTGGCATTATATACAAAAGTATGTGCTGAAATTGTATCTAATTTATCTTCTATGAAGGTGGCTACTCCGGTGCCTATCGCAAAAATAAGCAATAGAATTAGAGTAAGTTTTGATGAAAACAATATGTTTAATGCTTTTTTCATATATATGTTTTTACTAAGTTAAATGATGAATGAGATGTATTTTAAAAGTGCAAAATTAATCTATTAATTTTATTTAATTCAATTTGATGATTATCAGTTATGAAATACTGAGTAAAAACACAAATCATCGGGGTTTTACATCGCATAAAAACAAATAAAACACTTAATCATTCTTAATAAATATCAAGCCAGGAATCAATTGATGATAAATATCAATTTAATGTTGCCGAAAAGACGTTTTTTTAAACATATTAATTTTATAATCATGCCAATTTATCAATGTAAAGACGCTAAAATAGCAACGATTGAAAATCATTATTAAGGAATATTAGTTGTTACTTTGATAACAATAATTGTGAAGCTCATAACAAGGCTAAATCAATGAAAAACAAATTAATAAAGTTATTCACTAAATTAAATAAACATGAAAAAAACAATTCTTTTATTGGGGTTTTGTCTCTTAGGGTGGGGGACTAGCCTTTATGCTCAGCAGGGAACAGTAGGTTCCGGCGGAGAATCATCCGGCACAGGAGGTAAGGTGAGTTATACAATTGGTCAGATAGATTATCTAACTGAAACCAGCACGGGCGGCACAATTACCCAAGGCTTACAACAGCCAATTGAAATTTATGTGTATACCGGAATCGAAGAAACCGGTATTAATTTAATTACAACTGTCTACCCTAATCCTGCTATTGAGTCTGTAACTCTTAAAGTTGACAATGGTTTGCTAACAAATTTATCTTATCAACTTTTTGATATACAAGGCAAATTAATTTCTAAAAACATTATTGCAAACACTGAAACCCTAATTGATTTATCTCAATTAGCCAGTGCAAAGTACTTCTTGAAAGTAACGAAAAACGACAAAGAATTAAAAACTTTTAAAATAATCAAACTTAAATAAACATGAAAAAAACCAAACAAATCTTAAGCGTTGTAGCCATAATGCTCATTGCTTTATCAAGTGCTTTTGCTCAGGCACCTCATAGTTTGAGCTATCAGGCTATTATTCGCAACACAGCGAATAATCTAGTTACAAATACTGCCATCGGAATGAAGGTAAGTATTTTACAAGGTTCTGCAACAGGAACTGCTGTTTATGAAGAAACTCAGACTCCTACTACCAATGCAAATGGTTTAGTAACCATTCAAATTGGAACCGGAACACAGGTTGGAACCGGAACCATTGCCGGTATTGATTGGACAGCCGGTCCTTATTTTATTAAAACCCAAACTGACCCAACAGGTGGCACTTCTTATAGCATTGTAGGTACTACACAATTATTAAGTGTTCCTTATGCTTTATATGCAAAAACTTCCGGAAGTTCAACCCCCGGACCTATCGGTCCTGCTGGTGCAACGGGTGCTGTTGGTGCAACAGGAGCAAATGGTGCAAATGGTGCAACTGGTGTTCATGGAGATATGGGTGCAACCGGTCCTGCCGGAGTATTATCAGTTAACTGTTTAGAATGCCACGACCATAATAATCCAACTGCCGGTTCAATTGCAGCTAACAAAGTAAATGCTCAAAAAGAAATCGTATTTTCTAAACATGAAGAAGGTGCTGAACTAGCCATTAGCGAAGGTGGAAGCACCGGCTGTTCACCATGTCACTCTCATGAAGGAAATCACAGTGTGGTAGATATGGCAGTTGTTCCTACTTTAACCTGGGCTTCAAACAAATATTCTTTTACTTATAATGCTGATGTTAATGCTTCATCTAATTTAACTACTATGCCAAGCAAAATTTCATGTTTTACTTGCCATAAAAGTGCTGCTGCCGATTCAATGCATTTATATACTGTAGCTCCTGTTCAAATGTGTATGTATCCAACTTATTCAGGTGGTACTGTTACAACTGCTTCAAAAACTATCAATTTGACTCAAAAAGGTGGTATCAGCAATTTATGTGTAAAATGTCACCAACCACGCCCAATGCAGATGAGCACCACTATTGGTACTGCTGCAACCTTTGGTGCAAGTGTTAACTATGCCGATTTAGCTGCAAACCCATCAGTAGTATTTTATGATAGTGCCGTTGGCAATGCTTCTCCAAATAAACTTATCCCAAGTTATAGAACACATAACCACTACGGTGCAGTTGGTGCTATATTTGCTGGTCAGGGTGGTGTTGAATTTCCAGGTGCTACGGCTTATCCTTCAGTTGGAAATGCGTCTACTCATCCAACAGCAGCTGCTTGTCAAGATTGTCACATGGCCTCTCCTACAGGAATGACCGGTGGTCACTCTTTCAGAGTAAGATATCAAGATACTATTGCAAATACTGCAACTTATAACTTTAAAGGATGTTTAACTACAGGATGTCATACTACAATGAGTGCTACAAATGTGAACTGGACTTCAAGAAGAGATACTACAACCAGTTTATTATTAAGAATTGCTGCTCAACTAAAAACCAATGGTGTTGAAATTATGCACAAAAACCCATTATATTCTTCAAACATCTTTGCTTTAGTTACTACTGCCGGATATGATGGATATTTAGATATTTACGATCCTTCAACCAATCCAACTGGTTTAATTAAAAATCCTGCTCAAGGTTCAACATGGACAGCAGCTCAAATTGCAACCAACAATAGTTTAGTAAAACTTCGCACATTGAAAAATGCTCAAATGGGAGCTATTATCAATTTCCAATTGTGCTTAAGAGAATATAGTTTAGGTGTTCATAATCCTATGTATTCTGAAGCATTACTAAGAAATACTTTAGCAACATTATTGGCAAATCCAATCCAATAATAAATTTCATTTCTGAAAAAAAGAGGTTACTCCTTTGGGGTAACCTCTTTTTTTGTGCCAAAATATCTTTGCAAATTAAAAGAGGGAATCTTATCACAAGGTTCCCTCTTTTTTTATTTTAATATTAATCTTTTAGCTATCGATTTCGAGAGATTATTACTTGGACTAACAGCTTTTCAGCTCATGTTAGATTTTACTTTTATACCCTGTTTGCCGAAGAATATTTCTCATATTTATACAGGTCAATATAAATTTCTTTGCTTTTCAATTTCTTTATTCTTTTGAATTCAAATATTCATCAACTTTTCAATATATCTATATTAAGCTGTTCAAATTACATTTTCATATTCCCGCCGAGCATTTTTTTGTTTCTAACTCTTATGGCTTTTCAAAAGCTTTGATTTTCGATTTCTGAATTTTCACCGTTTTGTGCAATGCGGATATTTCGCCTGCAAGATATTAGGCACATTCGAAAATGCGCATATTTTGCCTTCAAAACGCTTAAACATGCTTCGAAACCTATATATTTTGATTCCAAAATGCCCGGATTTTACTAAAATCTGCCTGTTTTGATTTCTAAATGCTCAGAAATTTCAAGTATTTGGAATAAATAAAATCAAATTAATCACAATTTTAATACAATTATATTGCTGTAAATCAATATAATAATATCGTCCATGCATCTAATTGATAATAATAGTGAATTATTTTTTCAATTTTAATGTAACCTTGAGCATATTCATACGTAAAACAAAGGCATATATTTTTAATACATATTCATCATGGCTAAATTATTATGGATATTTCTCAGAAATATTTTTGGGACTATCACAAAAAGAAACAATCGTAAGATGGATTCTATTTCGGCAGATCACGACCGCAAATTGGCAGCACGCGCAAGCAACCCGATTATTGCGGTTATTTATGCAACCTTTCATCCACTAAGACTGAGTTTTCATGCTTCTTACTCAGCCTATATTGCCGCATTAGGCGAAGTGCAGGGAATCACCCTGGCAATAAAAAATTTGTGGAAAGAAGCTTCTTCTACTTTATATGACGATTGGGAAACAGCGGTTAAATTATATTATAAAAAAGGCAGCGATAAACACAAAAGTCTTTTTCCTAATGGTCATGAGCCTTTCAGAACTGGAACTTATGAACAACGAATAACTGCAATTGAAGCCTTATCACTCAACATGGAGGGCGATCCCGATTTGGCAGATGCCAAAGATTTAGTTGACGATTTCTTATCGAGATATTCTGATAAAAGAGCAGCTCACGACGATAAGGATTTATTGATTAAGAATTTGCTTTCGGAAGTTAAAACAAAAAAGGAAGCTCTTTCGTTGGCTTTGTATTCTGATTTGGGTTATTTGATGTATAAATATCCGGGTCAACCTGATGTTATTGGTTCCTATTTTAATATTAGTGAAATTGTTAGTTCTACATCTAAAGATGATGGCGGCGAAAGCAATGAGCTGACGCTTACCATTCAGAAGTCAAAAATTATTGAAGGTGGATTTGCATTCTTGCCCACCACAAAAATCAGAGTGTATAATTCGGGAACTACCGATTTAGCTTTATTCACAGCGGCAGCCAAGGCAAATCCTACGGTTCCCGAAGAACCCTTTACTTTGCATCCAGAAGAAGATACAGAATTAGAAATGAGTATTCTTGGTTTACAAAGCAATCGTTTTTTCTTTATCGCCAATTTGAGCGCCACCGACGATGGCGAAATTGTAATTGACGAAATTAATTAAGAAAGCTTTTAGAATAAAGACTTTTGTGAGATGAAAAACAGAAAGGCTTGTTAGAATTGACAAGCCTTTCTGTTTTTCAAGTTATATCAATCCCTACAGCCCAAAAAGTCTTGAATGTTTTTCTGCAATCCTTCCTGCAACTTTAACATTCTGTCGACTAACGAAGAGGGTATAATGAACACTATTGTTGATATTTATCAACAAATATTTAGTTTGTATATTCAGGATAATTCGTATTTTTGCGACTTGTTATTTTAAAAACATAAATCATAAATTAAATTAGAAAAAATGAAAGAAAAATTATTCAGAATCTTATTCTGTGTTGCATTTATTGCCGGTGTTTTTTTTACTAAAAATGCTATTTCTCAAACTGCGGGAACCATGACATTTGTGGTTAATCCTGTAGCACATCCTACTGCAAGCTATACACCAAAACATGTTGCTGCAGTTTGGGTTGAATACCTAAACGGTACATTTGTTAAGACAAGAGCCAGACAAGGAAGCTCTTCAAACAGTAATAGCCATTTAACTGTTTGGAAAGCAAAATCAAATTCAAGTGTTGTTGATGCTACTGCAGCAGCGACTCTTACCGCCTATGCAGCTCAAACTTATACCTGGAATGCAAATGATATTACAGGAACCACACCTTACAACTTAGTAGCTGATGGTGTATATAAAGTTGAGATACAATATGCTTGGGATGATCCTGCTGGTCCAACTACTTCTGACACGGTTTCGGTATTTTTCACTAAAGGACCAAGCCCTGTAACACTTTCACCTGCTGATGTAACAAACTTCACAGGAATGTCATTAACATGGACTCCTGCAACTCAAAATACAACTGCAACTTCTGCATTAGCATCAAGTAGCTATTGTAGTGGTGCTGCTGTAAGTGTTGCTTTTACCAATGCCGGAACAACCACTGTTTATGCAAACAATGTTTGGACAGCCCAATTATCTGATGCAAGTGGAAGCTTTGCAAGTCCTGTAACTATTGGTACACTTTCTGGAGCTACCGTGGGTGCAATTTCTGCAACAATACCTGCAGGTACAACTGCCGGTACTGGTTACAGAATTAGAGTGATTGGAACTCAACCTGCAACAACAGGAACTGACAATGGTACAAATCTCACCATTTCGCCCGTTCCTACTGCACCAACTGTTGGAACCATTACGCAGCCTACATGTCCTGTTCCAACAGGAAGTGTTGTTTTATCAGGTTTGCCTGCAACCGGAACATGGACCATTAATCCAGGTAATATTACAGGAACAGGTACAAGCCATACCGTAACAGGTCTTGCTGCCGGAACTTACAATTTTACTGTCACCGCTGGCTGCGCCTCCCCTGCTACCACTAATGTAGTTATCAATGCGGCACCTGCCGGACCTTCTGCTCCAACTGTTGGAACCATCACACAAGCAACTTGCACCGTAATTACGGGAAGTGTTGTTTTAAACGGTTTGCCTGCTACCGGAACATGGACCATCATGCCGGGTAACATCACCGGAACCGGAACCAGCCATACTGTCACCGGAATCCCTGTTGGAAATCACACTTACACTGTTGCCGATGCCACCGGATGCTACTCTGTTGCTTCTGCTAATGTATTCATCGATCCACAATATACTGTCCCATCAGCTCCAGTTGCCGACAGCATTCATCAACCCACTTGCCTTGTGCAAACCGGAACTGTTTACATAGGTGGTTTACCTGCAGTGGGAACATGGACTATTAACCCAGGTGGCATCACCGGAACGGGTACAACTTATGTTTTAAGTGGTCTCCCTTCAGGAACTTATAACTGTACTGTTACTAATGCCGCTACTTGTGTTTCTGCTGCATCTGCAAGTATTGTAATTAATGCGATTCCCAGCATTCCTCCAACTCCTACTATTACTAATAATAATAATGTGTTGACTTCAAGTGCAAGCGCAGGTAACCAATGGTATAAACTAACAACGGGTGCCATCAGTGGAGCTACCAATCAAACTTATACCGTAACCGCTAACGGAAGCTATTTTGTAATTGTTACTGTTTCGGGATGCTTATCTGATTCATCAAATATCGCTACTATTACCAACGTTGGTATCGAATCAATTCAAAATAATAATCAAATTAAAGTATATCCAAATCCGGTTTCTAATGAATTAATCATTGAATTAGTTGCAAATACAAGCAATGTAAACTTCGCCATTTTAAATACTATCGGACAAGAAGTGTTCAAAGGAACTATGGTTGAGAAAACCACAGTTCAAACATCAAGTTTTGCTCCTGGTGTTTATATGATTAAATTTGAAAATGGAAAAACTTTTGAATTTAAAAAGGTGATTAAAAAATAATTATAAGAGTCTTAAGGATGAACTGTTAATTCAGGTTTAATCCTAAATATTTTAGTTGAAAGCAGAAAGACTTGCCCGAAAGGACAGGTCTTTCTGTTTTTCAAAACATATTATTTTCAACCCACTAAAGGTCTAAAAGCCTAAACTTCTAAAACTAATAATATTCGTATTTAAAAACACTTCTAATGATAAAAGAAGACATAATACACACTAGTATTGATATTTATCAACTTTAAAAGTGTTCTATATCGAAAATAAATTATATTTTTGTAGCGAAATTTAAATTAACCAAAAAACAAAAATCAATCAAAAAGTATGAAAAAACAATTATTCAAAATTTTATTTTGTTTGGCCTTCTTGGCGAGTGTTTTTATCACTAAAAACGCTAATTCACAGACCGCAGGAACAATGACGTTCAATGTAACTCCTGTTTCACATAGCGGTAGCTACACCTTACGACATGTAGCCGCAGTTTGGGTCGAAACAGCAAGTGGTACCTTTGTAAAAACCAGAGCCAGACAAGGCAGTTCATCAAATTGTAGCTCACACTGTATCGTTTGGAAAGCCAAATCAAATCAAAGCGTTGTGGATGTTACCACAGCGGCAACCCTTACAACTTATGTTGCGCTAACCTATACATGGTTGGGTAACGACCTCACCGGAACAACGCCCTATAATTTGTCGGCAGATGGTGATTATAAAGTAGGTATTGAATTTGCATGGGACGATTCAACCACATTAGGTACCGGTAGAGATACCGTAACTGTAATTTGGACTAAAGGACCCACAACAACAACTACTACCCCTGCAAACAGAACCAACTTTACAGGAATTTCTGTAACCTGGACACCTGCTGCACAAAACACTACTGCTACTTCTGCATTAGCATCAAGCACCTTTTGTACAGGCGCAACTGTAAGCGTTCCTTTTACAAATACCGGAACCACTACAGTATATGCCAATAATACCTGGACAGCACAATTATCAGATGCAAGCGGAAGTTTTGCTACTCCAACCACTATCGGAACTCTTACAGGTGCAGCCGTTGGAACTATTAGTGCAACCATCCCTGCCGGTGCAACTGCCGGAACTGGATACAGAATCAGAGTGATAGGAACTCAACCTGCAACAACCGGTACTGATAATGGAACAGATCTCGCAATTTCAAGCGCACCTGCAGCCCCAACCGTTGGAACCATCACACAACCCACTTGCGCTGTTACAACAGGAAGCGCTGTTTTAACGGGTTTACCTGCAACAGGAACATGGACTATTAACCCAGGTGCCATCACAGGATCAGGAACATCTTATACTTTAACAAACCTTGCAACCGGAACTTATAATTATACCGTAACAAGCGGATGTATTTCGCCTGCTTCAGCAAATGTGGTAATCAATGCTGCTCCTACTGCTCCTACTGCTCCAACAGTTGGAACCATTACTCAACCTACTTGTAGCGTTGCCACAGGTTCAGCCGTTTTAAATGGTTTACCTGCAACAGGAACCTGGACAATTAATCCAGGAGCCATCTCAGGAACAGGAACATCTTATACTTTAACAGGCTTAGCCACCGGAACCTATAATTATACAGTTACCAACGCTGCTGCATGTACTTCAGTTGCCTCAGCAAATGTTGTGGTTAATGCTGCTCCTACTGCCCCTACTGCTCCTACAGTTGGTACTATTACTCAACCTACTTGTAGCGTAGTTACTGGAAGTGCCGTTTTAAATGGTTTACCTGCCACCGGAACCTGGACAATTAATCCCGGAAACATTTCAGGAACAGGGGTAACTTATACCTTAACAGGTCTTGCCACTGGTTCTTATAATTATACCGTAACTAATGCGGCAGCTTGCACATCAGTTGCCTCTTCAAATGTAGTTATCAATGCTGCTCCTTCTGGCCCAACAGCTCCTGCCGTTGGAACCATTACGCAACCATCTTGTGTTTTAGCTACCGGTAGTGCAAATTTAACTGGTTTACCTGCAACAGGAACCTGGACAATTAATCCAGGAAATATCAGCGGAACAGGAACAACTTATACTGTTACAAGCCTTGCAACAGGAACTTATAATTATACTGTTACAGATGCTTCTGCTTGCGTTTCTGCAGCTTCTGCAAATGTTGTAATTAATGCTCAGCCAATCGCAACAGCACCTACGGTTGGCACAATTACCCAACCTACTTGCACTTTAGCAACAGGAAGTGTTGATTTAACAGGTTTACCTGCAACCGGCACATGGACAATTAATCCAGGCAATATCACCGGAACAGGAACTACTCACACCATTACTGGTTTAGCAACCGGAACACATACTTTTACAGTTACCAATGCCTCTTCTTGTACTTCAGTTGCTTCTTCAAATGTTGTTATTAATGCTCAACCTTCTGTTCCAACAGCTCCAACAGTTGGAACTATTACACAACCTTCATGCTTAGTAGCAACAGGTACTGCAGTTTTAAATGGTTTACCTGCAACCGGCACATGGACCATTAATCCAGGCAACATTTCAGGAACCGGAACAAGCACCACTTTGATAGATTTATTACAAGGGACTTATAATTATACTGTAACTACTGGAGCTGCATGTACTTCTGTTGCTTCTGCAAATGTTGTGATTAATGCACCTCCTGCAGGTCCTCCAGCTCCAACCGTTGGAACTATTACACAACCTACTTGTGTTCTTGCCACTGGTAGCGCCCTTTTAACTGGTTTACCCGCAACAGGAACCTGGACAATTAATCCAGGTAATATTTCTGGTACTGGTACAAGCTATACGGTAACAGGACTAGCCACCGGAACTCATACTTTCACCGTAACAAGTACTTGTGCTTCTCTTCCTTCTTCAAACATAGTTATTAATGCACAACCAGCAACGCCTTCAGCTCCTGTTGTTGGAACTATTACTCAACCCACTTGCGTTTTAGCTACCGGTAGTGCAGTTTTAACTGGTTTACCTGCAACCGGCACATGGACAATCAATCCTGATAGTATCACAGGAACCGGAACAAGCTATACAGTTACAGGACTTGCTACAGGAACTCATACTTTCACAGTGACTAATGCTGCAACTTGTTCTTCAGTTGCTTCTTCAAATGTAGTGGTGAATGCTCAACCAGCAACTCCAACAGCTCCAACTGTAGGTACTATTACACAACCAACTTGCAGTGTTGCTACAGGTAGTGCTATTTTAAATGGTTTACCTGCAACCGGAACCTGGACAATTAACCCAGGTAATATCACCGGAACGGGTACAACTTATACCCTTAGCGGACTTGCTACAGGGACTTATTCTTATACCGTTACAAATGCTGCAACCTGTGTTTCAGTTGCATCTTCAAATGTAGTAATTGATGCTCAACCAACCACTCCAAGTGCACCAACCGTTGGAACTATAACTCAGCCAACTTGTACAGTTGCAACAGGCAGTGTTATATTAAACGGCTTACCTGCTACAGGCACATGGATAATTAATCCAGGTAACATTTCTGGAACAGGAACAACTTACACCTTAAGTGGAATTGCCGCAGGCACTTATACTTATACAGTTACCAATGCTGCAACTTGTGTTTCTGTAGCTTCTGCAAATGTTGTTATTGATGCTCAACCTTCAATTCCTGCAACTCCAACTGTAGCCAATAATAATAATGTATTGAGCTCAAGTGCAACAACCGGAAACCAATGGTACAATCAGGCAACTGGTGCTATCAGTGGTGCCACAAGTCAAAACTTTACTGTAACTGCAAATGGCAGTTATTATGTAATCGTAACAGTTGGGGCATGCAGTTCAGACACTTCAAACATTGTTACTATAACAAATGTAGGACTTGAATCTTTACGGAACAACAATTCAATAAAAGTATATCCAAATCCTGTATCTAATTTACTAACCATTGAATTAAATGGAAATACCGTAACTACGAACTTTGAAATTTTAAATTCAATTGGACAGGAAATATTCAAAGGAACTATTTTAGTTAAAGCTGTTGTTCAAACATCAAGTTTTGCTCCAGGAGTTTATGTTATTAAACTAGACAATGGAAAAACATTTGAATTCAAGAAAATTATAAAAGAATAATCAAATCAAAAAAAGCTGTCAAGCTGAGTTTTTATATTAATCTCATTTGTCAGCTTTTTTACTTTGCTTTTGTTTTAAATTTAATTTTATGCTTTTATAGTAGAAGTTTTGTTAGTTAAATTAATAATAGATTCCGCAATAACTACTATTGCGGAATTTTTTTGATTCAAAAATTTCGCCTTCAATCCGATTTGATTGACTTTATTTGAAATCACGGGTTTAATACCGTAAGAGTAATAATATAAGCTCTTTAAGTTTTTCCTACTTCGATTTATTTCAGTATAATAGCCTTCCATTTGAACAACATTCTTATTGATACTTGTCAATATGCGCATGATTTTGGTTTTTTTAACATTTAATTTGTGAAATTCATATTATATTTGCACATTAAAATTAATCACTTAAATACTTAAATCTATGAAAAGAAAAATTCTCCTAAGTTTAATGGTTGGATTTGGTTTAATCCTTTTCCTGTCAAACTGTAACAAAGCTTATTCTCAAACCGATGGCACCCTGACTTTTACCTACACTCAGGCAGTTCCATCAGGCACATCCGCAACCAAGAATGTTATGGCTGTCTGGATTGAAGACAATGCAGGCACTTTTATTAAAACTAAAATGCGTTATTGGGGAAGTAGTACAAACGATCATTTACCAAGTTGGGTAGCTAATTCAGCTCAAAATGTTACTGATGCTTCAACTGGTGCAACAAGAACAGCTTCAACCTCTCCAACTGCCTTTGGTGCAAAAACCATTACATGGGATGGTAAAGGCGCCGTAAGTGGAACAACTGCACCCGATGGAATTTATAAAATTATGATTGAAAGTTCATATTGTAATCCTGAGCCTTCAAATGGACAACATTGGCTATTGACAACTTTTTCTTTTACAAAAGGAGCCACTGCAGTGCATTTAACACCTACAGGAGATGCAAACTTCAGTGGAATTACCTTGGATTGGGTTCCTGCAAGTGGAACAGGTATTGAAAATGTTGAAAACAATACAGGAATTAGTATTTATCCAAATCCATCTTCAGGAATAATTAAAATAGATATTCAGAAAGCATTAGATGGAACAATTAAAATAGAAAATATGCTTGGGGCCACTGTTTACGAAGAAAAAGTAAACATTGCAAAATCAGATATTAAAACAGTTGATTTAAGTAAATTTGCAAATGGAACTTATTTTGTAAATGTACTAAGTAGTAATTCGACCGATGTTCAGAAATTCAAGATAGTTCTTGATAAATAAAACACTTTAAATGTAAAGGAAAAGGCTGTCAATAATTGACAGCCTTTTCCTTTTTAAATTGGCCCTTATTCATCATTTGTTTCTGTGAGCAAATCTTTCAATTCGGGCGATTCAAACACTTGAAATTCTCCCTTCTCATTAGTATAAATTAAATATGCTGCTAATTCGTGGTGCTCTGATAAAAACTTAATGGCTCTATCTAAACCCATTACCATAAATGATGTTGCAAAAACACCTGAAGTCTTGCAATCATCTGCTAAAAGTGTTGCACTTAAGAGGGTATTTCGTGCCGGATAACCTGTCTTGGGATTAATTTCATGGGAATACTTTACTCCATTCTCAATATAAAACTTCCTATAAGTTCCAGAGGTATTAAGAGCCTTATTTTCAAGTTTAACAATAGCTTTTAAAGGATTATCACCATTTGGATTATCAATCGGTTTTTCAATCCCTACTTTCCAATGGTCGCCATTTGGCTTATGACCCTTGGCATAAACTTCACCTCCAATTTCGACAATGTAATTTGATATATTGTTTGACTCTAAAAGTTTTGATACTAAGTCAACAGTATATCCCTGTCCAACAGAGTTAAAATCAAGTCTAACCCGTTTATCCTTTTTAATGACTTTGCCATCCTTAATTTCAACTAATTGGTATCCTACAAATTTCAAAATGCTATCTACCATAGTGCTATCCATCTTAGCTTTCTTTTTAAAACTAAAGCCCCATCCAATAACCAATGGTCCTACTGTTGCATCAAACGCCCCATCTGTCGCTTTTGAAACAGCCATGCAAGTATTAAAACTTTCCAGGAAATATTCATCTAAAACTACTGTTGAATCATTATTATTTACTCTCGAAATTATTGAAGTCGAATCATAAGTTGATATAGACTTACTAACTGCAGATAATAAATCTTCAATCTGTGGTTTGAAGTTTCTATGGTTAGTGTCAAAGTAAGATATATGATACGTTGTACCTTGCGCTTCACCGCTAATTTTCATTAAGCCTTGTTGGGCAGAAACGGATATGGAGAAGAATCCGATTAAAAAGAATAGTATGAGTTTATTTTTCATTTTATAGTATTATTTGAGCATGCAAAATTCAATAAAAAACATCAGATTATCAAATAATTATTTTCAAGTAAGAATTACAAGCTATAATTTGATTATCAAGAAATCTTATAGTTCTTTTAAATGAAACTTAATTAGACCTTCTATTGGACTTATATTAATTTCCAAAATTTTCATCTGATATTGATGAGCAATAAATTTAAGTTGATCGGAAAAATAAAAAGCCACGGAACCACTAATATATAATGGCATTGAACTATAGTCAGGATAAATAGTAATATAATTCCTAAAAAAGCCGTCAAAACTATTTTTGATTAAACTATCAATAGATTCTTCACTGCTATATTCAGCAATCCAGGTGCAAAAAGAAGCCAAATAGCGGTTAGGGAAATTCCTTCGGTAAATATTATCCAACAATAATTCACGCGAGACATAATGTTTTTGTTCAAAGGCTAAACGAAGGGATTCAGGTAGTTTTCCTGATAAGTAAGCTTTAATAAACATTTTACCGATATATGCTCCGCTTCCTTCATCACCCAGAATATAGCCCAATGAAGGAGCTTGTTGGATAAGCTTTCTTCCTGAAAACTTACATGAATTGGCTCCCGTGCCTAAAATAGCAGCAATTCCTTCAGCTTTTGAATCAATTGCATTTAAAACGCCTGTGATATCAGTTGATACATCGAAAATTGCATTAATAAAGAAAGTTGAAAGCACATTCGATACCAATGCCGATTTATCTTGTGCAGCACAACCGGCACCATAAAAGTAAACTTTCTTAATTGCCTTATGATCAATAAAAGGCAATAAATCTTTTTCAAGTACATCCAACATCGAGTTTTCATTAAGGAAGTAGGGATTTAAACCTGATGTTTGGACCCTTTTAACCATTCCGTTTTGATCAATAATAGCCCAATCGGTTTTGGTTGAACCACTGTCGGCAATTGCTATCATAATATATTCTGAATTAGTTCGAGTAAATATGGGATAAAGATAATAAAACCAACCGTTACTGCAATAATAGCGCTTATTAAAACTGCTCCGGCACTAATGTCTTTAATGGTTTTTATTTCTGAATGATATTCTTTTGAAATGAAGTTGCATACAAATTCAATCCCAGTATTTAACATTTCAGTAATGATCACCATCCCCATTGTTAATATAACAAGCACCCATTCCATTCTTGAAATCCCTAAAATGAAGCCTAAAACAATCACAATAAATGCTATAAACAAATGAACCCTACCATTGAGTTGTGTTTTAAAAAACACCTTCAAGCCGTTGAAAGCAAAACCAAATCCTTTTAAGAATTTTTTCATCTAATGATTTTACTAAAGTTGCAAGGTCATTCCATCTTTAGCAAGAATAGTATTTGGGAAATGCTCATCTGCTTCACGTCTGAAATTTTCCAAATCTTCATCTTCACGGTAACGAGCCGAATAATGACCGATCAGTAGTTGTTTCACCCCAGCTTTTTTTGCAATAATAGCCGCTTCAGCGGCAGTAGCGTGAAGTTTATCATGAGCATTTTCAATTCTATCCGATAAAAAGGTGGCTTCATGATATAATAAATCAACTCCTTTAATAAAGGGAATTATCTTTTCATCATATCTTGTATCAGAGCAATAGGCATAAGAATAAGAATGAGCCGGTTCGTGTGTAATATCTTGGTTTAAATACAATTTACCTTCCGAATCAATAAAATCTTTTCCTTTTTTTATTTGATAAATTGAATGTATATCTGGTTTATATTCTTCAACAAAATCTTTTTTAATCTTCGGTGTTTTCGGATTTTCTTTAAAAATAAAACCGTGTGTGGGAATAGTATGTTGAAGCGGAAAAGCAATGATAGAAATATCATCATTCTTGTATATTATTCCCGCAAAATCAGGTTGAATTGTGTGATAAATCAGGGGATACTGTAGTGTTGTATCAGAAGCTTTAAGCTGCAAATCAATTATTTCTTCCAAACCAACAGGTGCATAAATAGTAAGAGGCTGTTTCCTGCCCAAAAGATGTAAAGTTGAAATGAGTCCTATCAAACCAAAGAAATGATCACCATGCAAGTGGCTGATAAAAATATGATGAAGCCGCTGAAATTTGATTTTATAGCGAAGCAACTGCATTTGAGTTCCTTCTGCACAATCCACTAAAAACAAACGCTCATGTATATTTACTACATGAGCGCTCGGATTTCGGTTAATTATGGGAGTGGCTGAACTGCTACCTAATATGGTAATAGAAAACCCCATTAATTTCCTGAATAGATAATTCTTTTTGTAATTACTTTATTGCCATTATTGAGTTTATACAAATAAATCCCTTGTGGTAAATCCGAAGAAGGGGTATAGGTAATTCGATTGGCCCCTAATTTAGTGCTTACAGTTTCCTGATGAACTATTCTTCCCAATAAATTATAAACTGAAAAAGTCACGTCATTGGTACTATTCGAATTAAAAGTAATATCCGTTGTCTTACTGAAAGGATTTGGACTGCATGAAACTGCGTTAAAACTGTTTTCAAAGTCATTAATTCCTGCTGCAGGTGCGATTACAATTACGTAATCAGTATCAACAACTGTACTATTATATAAGCCTGATGCAGCAATATATTGAATGTTCATCTGAATTTTGTAGCTCCCCTCAGTAGTAGGAGTACCTTCAATAACAGCGCATCCTTTTACTCCACCATGCCAATAATGACTTGCAGAGTTTGCAGCTAAACTTAATCCTGGAGGTAAATTAGCATAAGATTGCAAACCAATTGAATCAATTTGAACAGTAAATCCTAAGTAAACTGTATCGGCAGGTACAACAACAGTAATTAACTGACTATATGCTTCTCCAACTGTTCCGCCAACAAATCCCTGAGCACTATCCGGATATATGCCGGAAGAAGTCAAAGGAATACTTACATCAGGAATGCATTGCGAAAATGCATTAAAATAGCCTATAAGGCAAATGCTTAAAACAAAGATTAATTTTTTCATCATAGTTGAAATTTTTATTTTTACAAAAATAGTTCATTTATCCTTACTTTTTACAAAATGATGAAATTATTTTTAAACAGCCTCATTGTTAACAACAAAAAAAAGACTGTGAGCTTAGTCACAGTCTTTAAATTTAGGGTCAAAGGGGAATTAGTTCTTCGCTTTTTTCTCCTTAGCGTCCATATCTGATTTGATTTTTATAAGCTCATCCAAATCGCCAAGGGTAGTTTTTTCAATGCTATCCTTTATTTTTTTCACAGCTTTTTGGTTTTCTGAATCTTCATCGTTTTGTTGAGAAGTTTCTTTGGCTTTTTCAGCATCTTTGGCTTCTTGATGTAACTTCGTATGTGAGAGAATGATTTTCTTGTTTTCTTTCGAAAACTCGATCACTTTAAACTCAAGTGTTTCGTCAATCACTGCATTCTTACCGTTTTCTTTGGTAATATGACGACCTGGAGCAAATCCTTCAACACCGTAAGGTAATGAAACGATTAAACCTTTATCAGCATTACCAATAATGGTTCCTTTATGCACTGAATCAACTTTAAAGATACTTTCAAACACATCCCATGGATTTTCTTCCAATTGTTTGTGTCCTAAGCTGAGACGACGGTTGTCAATATCAACTTCTAAAACGATGACTTCAATAGTTTCACCAATTCTTGTAAATTCGGCAGGATGTTTAATTTTTTTCGACCATGATAAATCTGAAATATGAATTAATCCATCAACACCTTCTTCAAGTTCAACGAAAATACCAAAATTGGTAAAGTTGCGAACGATGGCATTATGTTTCGATTTAACCGGATATCTTTCACCGATATTAGTCCATGGATCTGGTTTAAGTTGTTTAATTCCTAACGACATCTTTCGTTCTTCGCGGTCAAGTGTCAGGATAACTGCATTAACATCTTCATTCACGGTGAGGAAATCCTGTGCAGTGCGTAAATGTTGCGACCACGACATTTCCGAAACGTGTATAAGTCCTTCAACACCTGGCACCACTTCAATAAAGGCACCATAATCAGCAATAACCACTACTTTTCCTGTTACAGTATCACCCACTTTTAAATTAGGATCAAGAGCATCCCATGGATGAGGAGTAAGTTGTTTTAGTCCTAATGCAATACGTTTTTTACCTTCATCAAAATCAAGAATTACCACATTAATTTTTTGGTCAAGCTCAACAATTTCTTCAGGGTGATTAATTCTGCCCCATGAAAGGTCAGTAATATGAATAAGTCCGTCAACACCGCCAAGATCAATAAATACACCATAAGAAGTGATGTTTTTAACCGTACCTTCAAGAATTTGACCTTTTTCCAGTCTGGCAATAATTTCAGTTTTCTGAAGTTCGAGTTCGTCTTCAATAAGAGCTTTATGCGAAACCACCACGTTTTTATATTCCTGATTAATTTTAACCACTTTAAATTCCATGGTTTTATTCACAAAAATATCATAGTCGCGAATAGGTTTCACATCAATTTGCGAACCTGGCAAGAATGCTTCAATTCCAAACACATCAACAATGAGCCCTCCTTTAGTGCGGCATTTAACATAACCGTTAATCACTTCTTGTTTTTCAAAAACTTCATTCACTCTTTCCCATGAGCGGAGAATCTTTGCTTTTTTATGCGATAAGAGCAATTGCCCGGTCGAATCTTCCTGGCTTTCAATGTAAACTTCAATTTTATCATTGATTTTAAGATTGGTATTATAACGCAATTCCGAAAATGGAATCACACCATCTGATTTAAAACCAATGTTGACTACTACTTCACGAGGATTAATAGCAACAATAGTACCTTCAACCACTTCTTGTTCAGTGATGGAGTTGAAAGTGTCGTCGTAAAGCTTTTCTAAGCGTTCACGTTCGTTCGAACTATAAAGTTCTTGTTTCTTTCCAATAGAGTTCCAGTCAAATTCGACAGGTTCAATGGGTTTTTCAATCGGTTTTTCTGTTTTTTCAACAGCTTTCAGTTCAAGTTCCATAACGGGAGCTTCCTTCACTTCAACTTCCATCACTTCAACTTCAGGCGCCTCCATTTGAGGAGCTTCTTCTACTAGTGTTTCTGCTTGAGGGATTTCAGTTTCAGAAGTTTCCATTAGGGGTTGCACTTCTTCGTTTTCGTCAACCGGATTTGTGTTTAATTCGTCGGTCATTCAATTAATTTTGTTGTGCTCTTCTGCAAGAGCGGGTTAATAATTATGTTTATTTCAAGTTTTTTTCGGGGGCTGCAAAGGTAAAAATATATTTGAAATAAACAGCAGATTATGATGCAAAATTCACATAACATTCTAAGGGCTATATATTTTTTGGCAGAAGGGAAAACTAAATAATATTTAAATGCGAAAGTATCAAAATAAATTAGTCTGAAAAAAGAAATCTTCTTTTATTATTCAGTTTTCAATTATTTCAATTTAACATAGATATATAAATGAATTTGGAGCTTCAGCTTATATTAATTTCATTCAAATAGAGTGAAAATTTGATAAATGCAATTATTCTTGAAAAATATTTATTTTTTTATAAAAATATAAATACATATTATACCCTGAAGAACAGCATATTGAATTAGCAAATATTGAAGCAGAAATATTATATTTAAATAAATATAAATTAATTTCATTCTTCAGGCAACCTTTTCATTCATTTATGTGTCTTATATAAAATTGCAATTAGAAAATATTTAATTATAATTGATTATGCACAATTATACCAGAGCGACATACTTTGGCGTGCTCAATGTT
>JBAWXL010000038.1:0-22439 GCA_037144095.1 Bacteroidota bacterium | reverse complement strand
AAAGAAATATTTGGAAAGTTATTTGGAGATAAAGGATATATTTCAAAAGTTTTAACCCAAATCCGTCATTAGAAATTAATTTCTAATGACGGATTTGGGTTTAGCATGAATTTTCACCGAGAAATAGCTTTATTTTGTGCAAATAATCATTTAAAACACATACTATTATTAGTTTAGAATCAAATGATCCAGATCGAAACTAAGAGATTTGTTAATTCCTTACATAAGTGCATTTTTTCACAATGAAAATTAAAGAATATTTGAACTGGTATTATTCGTCAGTTTAAGGTATTCCTGATAATTGCGAATATAATCAGCTTCAAAGTATTTTTCGGATGCTAGCACCAGACAAATGGCTCCTGAGGAGAAATTGCTTAAATTGTTCCACACGCCGGGCAGCACGTGCAGACCATAATAGGGGCGGTTCAGGTTAAAGGTCTTTTTGTTTTTTCCATCATCAATTTGCACATCGAAACTGCCACTGGCGGCAATAATGAGCTGATGGCACTGATGATGTGCATGTCCGCCACGTACTACTCCACCGGGGATATCGTAGATATAAAACAAACGCCTGATTTCGAAAGGGATGTCGCGCAAACCTTCTAAAGGGGTGATATTGCCGGCACGATATTTTATTTTGGGCAATTCGAGTACAGAACAATCGCGTATGTTTGCCTTTATCATTTGATGCAGCTTTTTTTAAATTCTTTTAGATTCGTGATATAATCGGTTTCGTCGTAGATTCCCGATGAAAGAATGAGGCAGAGCGAATTGGTGGAAAAGTTTTCGAGCGAGCGCCAGTTCATATTAGGGATATATAAGCCGTAATAGGAGCGATTTAAAGAGTACTTGGCAGAAGTTTTGCCATCGTGCACTACCACATCGAAGCTTCCCGAAATGGCAATAATGAATTCGTGTTGGGTTTTATAAGCATGTCCGCTTCGCTTTTGTCCTCCCGGAACATCATAAATCCAATAGGTTCTTTTGATGGAAAAAGGAATATGCTCTTCGCTTTCAATAAATGAGAGGTTTCCGCGGCTGTCTTCGAGTTTGGGAAGTTGTATTATGATGGGTTTATTTGACATTTGATGAAATACAACTTAGTAATTAGATGTAAGCACAAGGTTCACAAAGAGACACAATAAGAGAGAAGATTCTTTATGTTGATAATATTTATAGTGAGCTTTGTGCATTTCCTTTGTGTTTTAAAAAAACAAAATTAGTAAAATATTCAATTCGTCAGAGAGACTTATTGGTGTCTGCCACCAAAAGCTGCACGGTTACCCTGCTTTTTTGTTCTAAAATGATTTTTCGATGCTGCACAATTTTATCAATAATTTCGGTTGAATAATTTCGAATGGTGATGAGTTCGAGGTTTTCGTTGTACTTCACTTTATAGTTGTTGTTCAGCTCGCTAATCAATTTGGGGAGTTTATTCTGATTGTTTTCAACGCAAACCGAAAAACTGATTGCCGAGTTTTGCATCAGATTAATTTTAGTGCTATGGTGAAAGAAAGTCTCAAAAATAAAAGAAAGATTTTTCTCATTGATAAATGAAAAATCGCGCGATTGCAGCGAAATCAGCACCTGGTTTTTCTTAAAAATATAGGAAGGAATCGTCACGGGTTGCAACACATCGCCAATGAAGGAACCTTTAAATCCCGGATTAATAAAGGACTTTATAATCAAGGGAATATTTTTGTTTTGCAGGGGTTGCAGGGTTTTGGGATGAATAATCGATGCCCCATAATAGGCAAGTTCGATGGCTTCGTGATAAGATATTTGCGAAATGATTTCAGCTTCCGAAAAGTATTTGGGGTCGGCATTCAGCAAACCGGGAACATCTTTCCAAATAACTACTTCGGAGGCATCGACACACCAACCTAAAATGGCTGCGGTGTAATCAGAACCCTCTCTTCCTAAGGTGGTAATATATTTTTCGGGACTGGCGCCAATAAAACCTTGTGTAACTAAAATTGAACACTTCCCGAAAACTTCTTTTGCCTTCTGGTTCACTTGTTCTTTTGTCTTTTCCCAATTGATGCCTGCTTCACGGTAGTTATAGTCTGTGATGATAAGATTTCGGGCATCTACCCATTGGTTTTCAACCTCAACAGCATTCAAAAATTCGCTCACAATGGTGGTTGAAATCAACTCACCATACGACACAATTTGATCATATTCATAGTCGTACGAATCGGAAGAAGGGGTTTTTAGTTTATTATCTAACTGCTGATAGAATTGCTCGACCCTTGCAAAAACCGACTCATTGTTTTCGGGAAACAAATGGCTGATAATCGTATTATGAAAACCCTTAATTTTCTTAAACAGTTCTTTAGGGTCGCTTGTGCGATTGAAATAGGCATTCAATACTTCTTCGAGAGCATTGGTCGTTTTCCCCATGGCCGAAATCACCACCATGAGCTTTTCGTCGGGATATCTTTTTATAATGGTGCCCAAATTCCTAACAGCATCCACACTGTTTACTGAAGCACCGCCAAATTTGAATACTTTCATTTGCTGAATTATTATCTTTAATTTAATCCTTTTTCGATATTCATTTTAATCAATTGTAAATGTATCCCAATCATAAGCAATCGGAAATTCTTTACGAAATGAAGAAAGGGATTCGAAATTTAAACTTTTACATTCTACCATTTCTGTGTCAGGCAGCGCTGCATACATCAAATTCCCCTTTGGATCATAAACCACGGATTCTCCGGCATGAGGAACTGAATTGCCATCCATCCCAATCCTATTTACCCCCACAACATAGGCTTGATTTTCAATAGCACGGGCAGGCAGAAGGGTTTTCCAAACGCGGTTTCTTCGTTGGGGCCAATTGGCAACATAAAGTAAACAATCGTATTCGTATTCGTCGTTCAAAAAACGATTCTTACTCCACACAGGGAATCGCAAATCGTAACAAATCAGCGGCTTTATCTTCCATCCTTTGACTTCAAAAACAGATGAATGTTGTCCTGATGAAAAATGTTTGTGTTCGTCTGCCAATCTGAATAAATGACGTTTATCGTAAGTGAACAATGTTCCATCAGGATAAGCTGCAATAAAACGATTATAATAGCATCGATTTTCTTCCACACAAATACTTCCGGCAATTACAGATTGATATGTATAGGCTTGATGTAAAAGCCACTGCGTTGTTCTACCATTTGGTTTTTCGGCAGTTAATGAGGGATTCATAACAAATGCCGTATTAAACATTTCGGGTAATACAATTAAGTCAGGCTTTTCTTTTTGTTGACCTAATAAGCCTTCGATATGGTGTAAATTTGCAGAAACATCATTCCAAACCAAATCGGTCTGAACAATGCATACTTCAAGGAATTGAGCAATATTTTTCTTCATTTCAAGTGCGAAAATAATAAAATTTACTGATATATCTGCTTAAGTTTTATCAAGTGTTCATTTTAAATTATAATTTTGTCATCCTAAACCTTTTATCAAATTGAAAACTACGGAACAAATCAGGCAAATTGCGCTTCACACCATAAAAGAAGAATCACTGGCAATCAGTTGCCTGGAACAATATATTAACGATGATTTTGTCAGTTGTGTGGAGCTGATTTATCATTCGGTAGGAAGAGTGATTGTGACGGGAATTGGAAAAAGCGCCCTTATTGGTGCAAAAATTGTTTCCACTTTCAATTCAACCGGAACTCCTGCCATTTTTATGCATGCTGCCGATGCTATTCATGGCGATTTGGGGATGATACAAAATGGGGATGTGATTATTTGTATTTCGAAAAGCGGAAACACTCCCGAAATTAAACTCCTGATTCCTCTGCTGAAAATGATGGGCAATAAACTCATTTCCATTGTGGGAAATGTCGATTCTTTCTTAGCACTTCAATCCGATTTTGTCATCAATTCCACCGTTGACCGCGAAGCTTGCACCAATAACCTGGCTCCCACATCGAGCACCACGGCTCAGTTGGTCATGGGGGATGCGCTTGCCATTGCTTTGCTCGAATGCAGGGGCTTCACTTCGGGCGACTTTGCCAAATATCATCCGGGGGGCTCGTTAGGGAAAAAACTTTATTTAAAGGTGGGCGATCTTTCGTCGATAAACGAAATGCCTTCTGTTCAGCTTCATGATGGCATCCGAACCATTATTTTGGAAATATCCTCGAAACGTTTGGGGGCAACTGCGGTTATTGATGGCGAAAAACTTGCAGGAATTATTACGGATGGCGATTTGCGACGTATGTTGCAAAAAGATGTTGAGGTGGATAAAATGACTGCTGCCGACATCATGAATCCGCACCCTAAAACCATTGATAAATCGGAGATGGCCGTAAATGCATTAAACATGATGCGTCAGAACAATATAACCCAACTATTGGTGCTCGATAAGCAAAAATATTACGGTGTGATTCATTTGCATGATATTTTAAGAGAAGGTATTATTTAAAAAGATATGGGAAAATTAGTCGAAGATTTTAATGAGTATAGGAGCAAGATGAACGATGCTTTGCTTTCGTCAGACAATAAAGTGATGAAGCGAATTTTTAATACGGATACAAATACCTATCTCGAAGGTGCCCTTCCGGTGAAAACCAAAGAAATGATGGGATTGGTTGCCTCAATGGTGCTTCGTTGCGACGATTGCATCAAATATCATTTGCTGAAGTGTCATGATTTGGGGATGACTAAAGAAGAACTTTTTGAGGTATTTTCAATTGCAAATGTGGTGGGCGGAACCATCGTAATCCCTCATACCCGCCGCGCACTCGAATTTTGGAACGATATAGAAACTCCTGCTTAAATGGAAAAAATGAAATTATTCACAGAAGGTATTGTGAAGAAATACCGCAAACGCACCGTCGTAAAAGAGGTTTCAATTGAGGTTGAGCAAGGCGAAATAGTGGGGCTGCTTGGACCCAACGGAGCCGGAAAGACCACCACTTTCTATATGATAGTCGGTTTAATTAAACCCATTTCAGGCAAAATATTTCTCGATAATATCGAAATCACCAAAGAGCCTATGTATAAAAGGGCAAAGCGCGGCATTGGGTATCTTTCACAGGAAGCTTCTGTTTTTCGGCATCTTACGGTGGAAGACAACATAAGAGCAATTCTCGAATTTACGAAATTGACCAAAGAAGCACAGGAAGCCAAGCTCGAATCATTGCTCAACGAGTTCGGCTTGCAACGCATCCGCAAAAGCTTTGGAATCAACCTATCAGGTGGCGAGCGCCGCCGCACCGAAATTGCACGGGCTTTAGCCACCGACCCTAAATTTATATTGTTAGACGAACCTTTTGCAGGGGTCGACCCTATTGCTGTGGAAGATATTCAGTCGATAGTGCATCGTTTGAAAGACAAAAACATCGGAATTTTAATTACCGACCACAATGTGCACGAAACCCTCACCATAACCGATCGTGCCTACCTGTTATTCGAAGGCAATGTGCTTAAATCGGGAACGGCACAGGAATTGGCCGACGATGAACATGTGCGCCGAATATATCTGGGACAAAACTTTGAGCTAAGACGATAGGGGGGGAAGAGCCAAAGCCCCAAATTTCAAGATCCAAGTAGAGCAGCTTTTACAAACTCTTAGGTTTTTTAATGATATTAGACTTATGCCTTAATAATGAGTAAGGAACATTATTTATTACGGTTTTGAATTCGTGTTTATTATATCGTTAATTAAGATGGTATTATTAAGATTTTAATTTGATTTGGAAATGGAATTTTGTGCCATATAAGAGAAACAAGAATCACTTTGAGAGAAATCAGTCTCATTATGAGTGAAACCAGAATCACTACGAAAATAATAAGAATCATTATGAATGAAACGAAAATCACTGTTTAAATAATAAGAATCTCTACGAGTGTAACCATTAACACAATAAGTGAAATGAGTAACACTATGTTTGGAACGAGAAACACTACAATAAAAACGATCTAACTTATTAAAATAACTTCAATCACTATCAAAACAACGAATGTTACTATTAAAATAACTTGAATTACTATCAAAATAAGAAGTATCACTATCAAAATAACGAGAATCGTTGTAAGTGAGACTTTTTAACGTAAAAAAATATATATCAGGGTTTTGATGAAAATAGGGCTTGAAAAAAACGAAAAAAAGTGCATCAATTTGGGCTTTTTTGCAAAAAGAGGGGGAATTTACCTTTGAAAGATCACAATTAAACAAGTTGGGTGTACGAGATAATCCCTTGAATACATAAAGAAGGATTTAACCTTTATAAATTTAATAAAAAAACTAAACCACGGTGTTTCAACATAACTCGCTCATCCAAGACCCCTATGGCCTAATTAAGGCATTCCCGGGTATTGTGTGAAGGGGCCTGAATTAAGTCGTGGTTCAAATAAGTTGAAGTCGTCGAAATCAACCAAACCATTTCCATTAAAATCGGCAATGGTAAAGCCATACGTTCCTTCATTTAGGTAAGGTTCGAAAAGGTTGAAATCATCAAAATCAACACTCATGCTTTGATCTAAATCGCCAAGATAGAAACCATATACCGAATTAAGCATTGTTTGTGGGTCTAATCCACCCGGTGCCTGATATGCTTTAAGGGCATTGGTTGTAAAATCATATACCACTGTGGCAGTATTGAAAGGCACGGCAATTGCCGACCAGGTTTCCAAATGGTTGCGAGTGCGAACCCTGATATAATAGTTTCCACTATTGGATGCTGAAATCTGGAAAGTAGCAAGACCATCGGTAGATAAATCAATACCACTGATGCTCACACCAATAGGATTGTAAGGAGGATTTTCTTCAAATAAATCCACCTGAATTCTATCAGCAATGCCTGCACCATATTTAGGAAAAGCTAAACCGCTACCCCAATCAATATCCTGAGCTTCTACCATTTTATTGGAAGATAAATCGAACAAGCCTTCTAAATAAAGATTCAGAGAAATACTTTTTGCAAGCGACCTCCATGTTTGCAGGAAGCCTTGCGAAATGGTGGTTGTAGTTCCGGAAGCAGTCCCAATAACGGGCTCTCCAACCGAATAGGCAAGATAGCCTCCTGCATATTGAGCACTACCGCCTAAAGAATTAATAACATCGGGTTTAACTTGTGCCTGCAATGAGAAGCACCATACGATTAAGCTGAATACAATAAGTTTTTTCATGATGTTTGTTTTTAAATTATTTCTTCTAATCTATTTACTATTGCTATTGATTTATCTGTTTTGGATGTTTTTTATTTCGGATTTGAACCTACAAATATAATAATAATTTTTAATATCAACAGTTTTGGTAATTAATTTTGAATAGTAAGGCAACATGGGTTGATTCTAAATATAGAATATGAACCTGCATTTGCATTAAAAGGTGGTTTGACGCTAACTTTTTTTCCTGCCTGAAATATAGGAGTTTGGGGAGCATTCACTACTCCATCTTGAATAGTAAGAACATTTGCCGCTTGATATGTTCCACCATAAGGACCAGCGTATGTTCTATTGTAATATGGTTGATTACTTCCAACTCCCACCGCATACCAAGCTTGTGCAGTTTGAATGACCTCATTGGAACATTCACCATATAAATCCTTAGCGGCTTGAATTGAACCATCGCGAGTTGCAGCATAATCAGAAACCGATATAAGATAAGCGGTAAGATTACGATAGGCAATTTGAGCAGCTTTTTCGATTCCTATTCCCTGGACTTCAAAATAATCACCATTGTCATTTCTTCCGGAACCACCCACCGAAAGCAGGTAGAACCAATAGTTTTGAATACCACTATTGGTGTGAACTCCATAATTATCGTTTGAACTAGTAGCCCACAAAGTGTCCCCATAAGTTGTGGGCTGTTGATAGAGCTTGGGATCAGAGAAACTACGTATGATGGCAGGACCATTAATAGTTGTCCTATCTTCATTCAAGGTCCAATCTGGTGGATAAAGCACAGCATCAGGCTCAGAATATCGTTCAATCATAGTGCCAAATATATCCGCAAAAGATTCATTAAGAGCACCGGGCTCTCCTTGATATACAAGACCTGCCGTAGTTTGTACCACCCCATGAGTAAACTCGTGACCAATAACATCAATGCAATTCCAATCATCTGCATAATAATCAATTATATCTCCCATACCTAAGGTCATTACATTACCTTCACATCCCCAACATGAGTTATTACCAGTAGTTACTCCACTAATAGTCAAAACAGAATTAATATTGGCAATGATTAAACCCGAATTGTTATCCCAACTATTTCTACCGTGCTTTTCAAGATAATAATGCCAAATACGGTCGATAGCCCACATGCTTTCAACAGCCCCTTGTTGAGACCCGTTCAATGAATCCCAAACATTATCATCATCAAAATAATTTGTCAATGCACCAGCTCCGTGGTGGTTGAAAACAAAATAGTAAGGAAGGGAGCAATCATTTTGCATAAAATATAAATTATTAGCATAGCTTGTGCGAAATGTAACATCTCCATGCCAAGTAGAGGTACCTGAACCCGGATGGCATGACATAGCTAAAGGTAAGGTTTTAAAAACAACACCCTGCTTGGCATCTACATATATACGGGTAGCATCCATGGGAATTTTCGAACGTATATCATATACCCAACATAAATGCATTTCTGAACTTATCTCTGATTTGTCATCTGATAAACTTGCCATCACAAGCTCTCCTTTAGGAAACCAGGTTGCCGCAGTGTCTTTTTTCTGTTTTTTATGAATATCCTCTGCTTGAGCATCTTCCCAAAGGTATTTTTTCGCATCTACATATTGCAATGCTACATTGAGTGCTTGGGCTTCTGTGAAGTTAGGATTTGCATTTAAGTTAATGTTAGGAATTATTATTCCATTTGCTTTTTCAATCAGACCATCCTTTTCATGAACAATATATTCAGCGCCTTCAACTTTCACGCCATTATAATACTGATTAAACCGTGTGTGAATGTACCCCAGTTTGTCTTTTTCAGTTTTAATTACTCTCATGTCGTCATAGTTGCTCAAATGGAATTTTTCTTTTTGCTTTATAAAAAAATCAACTGCATTTGCTTTAATTCCGGGCTTAAAGTCAAACCACTCTGTCTTACTTTTATTATTTGCTTTTATTGGTAATTGCTTATTTAGTAGTCTGGATTGTTGAGCCATTGAATAGAATGAATACTGTAAAAACATCACTGCAAATATGACAGGTAAAACTCCTGAATGTTTAAATAAAAACTTTTTCATAATTTCGAATTATTAATTCTATTTCTTTTTCAAAGTTTCGATTTCCTTTTGCATCTTTTGATTCTCTTTGTTGAGTTCAATCACATAAAGGGTAAGTTCTTCAATTTTTTCCATCATAACCTTTTGCAATTCCCCAACTTTTACTCCATCATTACAAACATCATTAGCGGAAGGAACACCGGGTAGATGTTTGTTTTCTTTAATTTGTTTTTCTAAATCAAATAAAGAAGTAAGTTTATATTTTTCTCCAAAAACATAATCGGGCCAAGCTGCATTTAATTGGACCGTTAATTCTTCACATATTATTTTACCATTAACAGCAAGCACATAACCAAGTGGAAGATAATTTGTTCCAATTGACATACCGTTAGCCCCTATTTTAGCAATGGGCCAGGTATAAGGTGTGCCGGAGTTTCCTTCAGTAAAGAATATTCCATTTCGGCCTGCAATCATTGAAAAAGGTTCCATGGATTCTTGCCATGCATGACCTGAATTAATGGCAGTGTAATCACCAAAAGTAGCATTCCAGCCGGATTCTAAAATTGCCCGATGGGTTGCCTGATCATTATATAGATGAAAATCACTTGGAACATATATATCACCTGAGGTTTTCATATCTCCATTTACATCAAGTTTCCGGGCAGGAGAATCGTTGTCAATTCCAACATTAGCTCCACTTCCCAAGTTCATAGCATTACTTATTGCAACTTTTGTGTTATATCCTATGGCAGTTGCATTGCTAAGGTCTCCTGAAGAGACACCAGCATTAAAACCAATACCAATATTGAAAAACCCTGTTGTATTGGTTAACAAAGCCCCATACCCAAGTGCAGTGTTTGAACCTCCACTTGTATTATTTATTAAAGTATTAAAACCTAACGAAGTGTTATACCCCCCTGTTGTTGTTGCCGTAAGTGCTTTGTATCCAATTGCAGTATTTCCATTTCCAGTATTACCTGATGCTGGTTGAGTCCCTTTTAAAGCTTCATAACCAACAGCTACATTATTATTGATAAAATCTCCTGAAGTATTGTTTGCAAACATCATTGCACCACTTCCAACAGCAGTTGCTCTGTTTCCGGCAACATTGCTATAAAGAGCATCATAGCCAAATGCGGTGTTGTCACTCCCTGTTGAATTCGAATAAAGAGCACCTCTACCTGATGCAGCATTATTATTCCCCAGGGTATTCCAGTAAAGAGATCCGCTCCCCAAAGATGTATTCGCATTACCTGAAGTGGAATGAGACAAGGCTGATGATCCACTAGCAGTGTTTTCAAAACCTACATCATTATTAAGTAAGGCATCATAACCTATTGCCACATTATTATATCCTGAGGTATTGGCGTTGAGTGCCGAATATCCATCTGCCGTATTGTTGAAACCATCAATATTAGTTTGCAAAGAATTGGATCCATTTGCTGTATTGTAAGCTCCGCTAGTGTTTGCAGATAAGGCGGAATATCCTGTGGCTGTATTGCTGCTTCCATCTACATTAGACATCATTGCATTTCTTCCATTTGCAGTATTAAAATTTCCACTGCTATTTGATGAAAGAGCACTTGCTCCCGTTGCTGTATTATTGGAGCCGGAAGTATTTGCGGCAAGTGCTGAATAGCCATTTGCAGTATTGAACGAACCACCCACATTTGCCCCTAAGGCATTCATCCCTGTTGCAGTATTTGAACCTCCTGTTGTGTTGAAATGTAATGCATTCATTCCACAGGCTGTGTTATATCCTCCAAAAGTATTTGTCATTAAGGCATTCATCCCAAAAGCAGAGTTATTGGTTCCAAAGGAATTTAAAGAAAGGGCTGCATAACCAAAAGCTGAATTAAAACTTCCTCCGGTATTGGCATTTAATGCATTCATCCCTGTTGCAGTATTTGAGCTTCCATTAGTGTTAGAATACAATGCATAAGCACCACTTGCAGTATTACTACTTCCGGAAACATTACTCCACAAAGTTTGATAACCTAAGGCAGTATTATTATTTCCTGTATTAGAAGAAGCAGTTGCTGAACCACGTAATGCTTCATAACCCAAGGCAACATTAAAATTATTAAAAGCCATAGTCGAATTGTTGACATATTGCATTGCATTGTACCCAATAGCGGTGGCATTGCTTCCTGCAACATTACTAAAAAGAGAATTCATACCATAAGCTGTATTATAATTTCCGGTACTATTCGTATAGAGTGCCCAATAACCATTCGCTGTATTTTGTCCCCCACTTGTGTTTCCCCAAAGGGTTTGATAACCTATTGCTGTATTATTATTACCACTATTTGCAGAAGCCGTTGTTGAACCCCTGAGTGCTTCATAACCTACAGCAACATTATAACTGGTAAAAGCCATAGTATAGTTATTGGCATATTGCATTGCATTATATCCAATGGCGGTGGCATTACTTCCGCTTACATTCGAATATAATGCACGCATTCCAATTGCGGTATTACTATTTCCAGTCATGTTTGAATATAAAGCATTCCAACCAAAAGCAGCATTACTGTTTCCCGATGAAATTGATTTGCCTGCCTGATATCCAAATAAACTATTGAATAAAAATTGATCTACTCTCCCTGCCATTTGATTGTTTGCCCGAAAAGTTAATGGAACATTATCTATGGTTCCTAAAAAATTTGTTCCATCGGTTGTTCCTGAGTTTCCTAAGCGCGACCAGGCTGATAAGGCACCATCTGCTCCTGTGGCACCAGTAGCTCCTGAAGCTCCGGTTTTACCTGTCAATCCAGCAACACCTTGGGTTCCCGTCGCTCCGGTTGCTCCTGCTGTTCCTTGTAAACCCTGAGCACCTGTAGCACCGTTATTCCCTGAAATTCCTTGTATGCCCTGAGCACCAGTAGCTCCTGTTGCCCCTCCAGTTCCGCTTTGATTGGCATACATGGCATAAGGAACTGATAAAAACTGATTTGTGCCAACTAATGCATAATTATTCCCTCCGCTAGGGTCTATCTCTACTTTTAAAAAATAAGCATTGCTTCCCCAATTGATGCTATTAAATGAACCTGAAACGATTGTTCCTTGTCCAATTTTAAGGGTAAATATACCAAAACCATCGGTTGTGGTGGTGTGAGTTTCAACATAGACAGCACTCCCTGAAGGGTTGCCTATTAACATACTTAAACGAAGTGAAATGCTTTGACTTGCCAGAACATCTCCACTGTTGTTGCGGGCAACACCCTGATAATTGATAGATTGTGGTGATTGTGCTAAAAGAGCACCGGCTAATAATAAGGATAAGACTAAGGTAAAGAGTTTTTTCATTTTTTTATTTAATTAGTTAGAGAAAATGTATAGTTGAAAACCTCAATCTTTCAACCAAAACATATTTCAAATGAAACTGTATTCATGCTTTTGATATTTAGGTTTTCGAATGCAAAAATATAGTATAGAAAGCTAAACGCAAGCATTATTAACAATTTCACTGTTAGACTTGTAACAATATATGTTATTTAAGTAATAATGTAATGCGTATTACATTGAATAACTGAATGTATTATTATTATTTGTAATCAAAGCCATGAATGTTAAAAAAACATAATCTGCAAATAAATTAACATTTATAAAGACTCCATTTAATCTGTATTTAATCAAATAGCACCATTATATCCTGCTACACCTGCTAATTTTAAGAGAAGAACAAAATTTCCAAATGAGTATAATAATAGATGATTTTAAAGTTGCGTTAATGAGTTGATAATTCCCCTTCTTGAATTCTGAATCACCTTTTTTGAAAATATCCTCATTTTTGATTTTTACGAAATGCTCTCTTAATAAATGAAATCATTAATGCCTGATTTCTCATTGTTAGGTCATGTTAACCGAAATGCAGTTCTTGCCTTATGAGTTTCTGGTCATGCCTTATGAATCATTTTTCATAACTTATAACATAAAAGTAATGACTTATTAAACGTTTTTCCTGACTTACAACTTCGTTTTCCTGACTTATGCTTTCTTTTTCCTGACTTTTAAAGCGTTTTTCCTGACTTATGCCTCCAAAGTCATGACTTTTGCGACATAAGTCATGACTTTGGAGGCATAAGTCAGGAAAAATAAACCATGAATCTTAAGCTGAGATTTATATTTCAGACAAAATATAAATCTCTAATTATTAGCTGATTTGTATTTCAATATTGCTTCTATCTAAGCATCCCTTTCCAATAAAAAAATCCCTTTTTCTCAAACATCCTCTCCTCTGGTTCATTCTTGAATATTCCATAAACAGCCGAGCCACTGCCCGACATGGCTGCATAGATAGCTCCTTTATTATATAAGGAGGATTTTATGTCTGCAATTATAGGATGTTTATCTGCAATAACATTTTCGAAATCATTTATTACTGTATGTTTCCATTCATCAATTGGAAGGCTTTGGAGATTTCTTAAAGAGAAGGACGGGATTTCGGGTGTGATCAGCGCATAAGCTTCGGCAGTTGAAACATGAACATCGGGCTTTACAATGGCAACCCAATAGCCTTTCAGACTTAAATTTATGTTCTCCATAATTTCACCTCTCCCGGTGATGAATCGGGGAGTATTGCACACAAAGAAAGGGCAATCGCTTCCGAGCATTGTTGCATAGTTTTCGAGTTGGGTAGTGCTGAGTTGTAAATCGAATAAAGTATTGAGGAGTTTCAACACGTAGGTTGCATCTGATGAGCCTCCTCCCAATCCACTACCGATAGGAATTTTTTTCACCAAAGCCATTTTTACAGGTGGAATGTGGTGATGTTTGTGCAGAAGCTCCCAGGCTTTCACACATAAATTGTCGTGGAGACAGCCCGGAACAGCATTCCCAAAAGTGGAAAATTCAAACTTTCCATCCCGGGCAGGCAAGGCTTCCACTGCATCGCATAAGCCGACAGGATAGAGAATACTTTCAATCTGATGGTAGCCATCGTCGCGTTTCGAGACAATGTGTAAACCAATATTTATTTTCGCATTTGCAAATAAAAGCATATGATTTTTGTTTTAAGATGTCAAAGTTAGAACAAAATTGTAATTTTGGCATATAAATTCGAATTGGATTAATTTTTCTCCTTTGTGAGCCTTTGTGCCTCCTTTGTGAATCTTTGTGTATAGCTATTCCACAAAGTTACTCAAAGAACCACAAAGTTACTCAAAGGGAAAACAAAGATAATAATATGACAGAAAATGAGCTTTCAAAAATCGTGATTGGTTATGCTATAGAAGTGCATAGGAATTTAGGTCCTGGCTTATTAGAATCAGCTTATCAGGAATGTATGTTGTTTGAACTAAGAAAAGCGGGTTTAAGCGTTGAAAAAGAAAAACCCATGCCGATTATTTATAAGGATGTCAAATTAGATCATGGTTACAGAATTGATTTATTGGTTGAAAATAAACTGGTAGTAGAAATAAAAACTGTAGAAGCACTATGCGATATACATACTGCTCAGGTATTAACCTATCTGAAACTTGGAAACTATAAATTAGGATTGATAATTAATTTTAATGTCGCTTTACTTAAAGAGGGAATCAAACGCATTATCAATTAATCATTCTGAATAAAATTAAAATAAAAATATGGCAATACTCAATTCGGTTATATCGTGGATAATGAAGAAAAGGATTCATCAAATTGAATTCTTTATGAAGTATCCGCATGAAGTTCAAAACGAATGGCTGATGAAACTCGTGGCGGCTGCTCGTCAAACAGAATGGGGCGTAGCGTATGATTATCAGTCTATTCTTACTGCCGATGAATTCAGCAAACGCGTGCCTCTGAACGATTATGACAGCCTAAAACCTTTTATCGAAAAGGTGATGAAAGGCGAAGAAAATGTTTTGTGGCCTTCCGATGTCAGATGGTTTGCCAAATCGTCGGGCACCACCAGCGATAAGAGTAAATTTATTCCCGTCACTCCCGAATCTTTGGAAGAATGTCATTATAAGGGAGGAAAAGACATGGTTTCCTTTTATTGCAACAATTATCCCGATTCGCAATTGTTTAGCGGCAGGGGCTTGGCTTTGTGCGGGAGTCATAAAATCAACGAAATAAACAGCGAAATGTATTATGGCGACCTTTCTGCCATTATACTTGAGAATCTTCCGTTTTGGGCCGAGTTTATCCGCGTTCCTCAGAAGAGCATAGCATTGATGGACGAATGGGAAAGCAAGATTGACATGATGGCACGAGCCACTCTCAATCATAATGTTACCAACATTTCAGGAGTTCCTTCGTGGACGCTTTTGCTGCTGAAGCGGATATTGGAAATTACCGGCAAAGATAATATTTCAGAAGTTTGGAATAATCTCGAACTGTTTATTCACGGGGGGGTGAGTTTTGATCCCTATCGCGAACAATTCCGCAAACTGATTCCTTCTCCTTCAATGCATTATCTTGAAACTTATAATGCTTCGGAAGGCTTTTTCGGCATACAAGACCGGACCGATAGCCAGGATATGTTGCTGATGTTGGATTATGGAATTTATTATGAATTTATTCCGATGGATGAGT
The DNA here is from genome assembly GCA_037144095.1 of Bacteroidota bacterium. Taxonomy (GTDB): domain Bacteria; phylum Bacteroidota; class Bacteroidia; order Bacteroidales; family CAIXTV01; genus CAIXTV01. The sequence continues at coordinate 6,732 of JBAWXL010000038.1, read as the reverse complement.
TTGATAATGCTAATTCGCGAACCATTCCACTGCATCAGGTGAAAGAAAATGTGAACTATGCCATGGTGATTTCGACCAATAGCGGCCTGTGGCGGTATATTATTGGCGACACCATTATGTTTAAGTCATTGAATCCCTATCGTATTCGAATCACAGGCCGAACGCGCAGTTTCATCAATGCTTTTGGCGAAGAACTTATTATTGACAATGCCGAGCAGGCACTTTTGATTGCTTGCCAAAAGTCGGCTGCTGTGATTACTGAATATACGGCAGCCCCTGTGTTTTTCTCCGACGACCAAAAGGCTGCTCACCAATGGCTGATTGAGTTTGACAAGGAGCCCGAAAATCTTGAGTATTTCACCGAAGTGCTCGATAATGCATTGAAATCTATCAACTCCGACTATGAAGCCAAGCGCTACAGAGATTTATTGCTTCAAAAACCCATTATCCAATCGCTTCCTAAGGGAACTTTCTATCAGTGGTTAAAGAAAAATGGAAAGCTTGGAGGGCAAAATAAGGTGCCCCGACTGAGCAATAACCGCATTTTATTAGAACAGATTCTTGATTTAATTAATCCGGCAAATGATGAAAGCTAAACTTTTGCTGTTGGTAGTGATGACGACCATTTCGTTGTCAATCAGTGCACAAATCAAGCTGCAGCTTCAATCGAAAATGGCTTTTGTTGCCGATGAAATCAGTTGCGACAAATTTGGAAATCTCTATGCGATTAAAGGGAATATGATTGTTCAGTACGATTCGGCTTTTCGGCAGTTGAAGAGCTTTTCGGCTAAATCGTATAGCCTGATTCGCTCGGTGGATGTGAGCGATCCGTTTAAGATTCTGGTGTTTGTAAAAGACTTTTCGAGCCTTCAGATGTTGGATAATACGCTTTCGCCAACTACCAACGAAATCAGTCTGAATTCGCTCGGACAATTGCAAACCGAATTGCTTTGCTCAGCTTCCGAAAACAGCTTCTGGCTGTTCGATATGGCAAGTTTTCAGTTATATCGTTATGATTTTTATTTGAAAAAGAAGAACAGTTCGGGCGACATCCGTTCGTTCATTTCGGGCAATAGTGCGCCTGTGAAGATGATGGAGTTCGACAGCAAATTGTATGTGCTTTTCCCCGAGGCAGGCATTGCTGTTTTCGATGCATTTGGCACCTATTTTAAAACCATCCCTTTTGGAAATGCGGTGGACTTTCAGTTTTATGCAGGCAATCTTTTTATGTTGATTCAAAACAAATTGCTGAGCTATCATCTTCAAACTATTGAACAAACAGAATTTAGTTTAAAAGAAAACAATGCCAGGAAGTTTTGCCTTGCGAAACAAAAACTATATGTGTTGAGCAGCGATAGTCTTTCGGTTTATTCAATAAAGAACAATTAGTTGAGGTTTTCTATATTGAAGAAAAGTAAGAACAAAGATGATGAACAAATTTTATTTATATAAAAAGAGACCCAAAAAACAATTATTTTGTCGAAGCTATTATTTTTAGCAGTATATTTGCGGCAATTTTTAAATCGAATAATAAACCCAATAAATTAATTTACTATGCCATTCGGAGATCACGAATATCGTTGCGTTTTAAAACTCAACATGCCGGGACCAATCGAAAGCTACGAAACCTGGGCTGGAGGAATTTATCTTAGTATGCACAACAATACACGTTATGCAAGCCTTTCGCCCAAATTAGCCACTTTGCTTTCGAATAATTCAGCCTTAGACGTTGCTCAAAAAGGTTATAAGGCAAAACCACCCACGGTGAGCAGAGCAGTAAGAGATGCTGCCTTAAAGTCATCGAAAAATAGTATTTACATTTTAGCTGACAATGTTCAGGAAATGGCTGATGATGACCCGGAAAATGCCGAAGCCATCATCACTGAAGCAGGTTTTGGTGTTAAAAAAATCCCTATTCAGCAGAAACGTAAGAATTCTGCTGAACAGGGCAGCGAACCAAAATCGGTTAATGTATGGGCTGAAGGAAAAGGAATGCATAACTGGAGGATGAGCACCGATGGTATCACTTGGGTTATACTTTTAGCAAGCAAGGGACAAAAAAAAGTGGTTAAAAACCTCACCTCGCTTACTACCTATCATTTTCAACACAGCCCTGTGTTGATCGATGGCGAAGAAGGCAGCTGGAGCGAAACCATCAGCATCAGAGTTGCTTAATTGGGGGCTAATATCTGATAAATTAGCAAAAGTCGGCTTTAGCAGTCGGCAAACCTTAGTCGGCAGGCTACAAAAAGCACTAAACTAAAAAGGTGAAATTTGCTTTTAAGGACTGAAGCTTGAGTATTGCCGACTATTTTTATAGTACATATTATAAGATTAGGAAAGCATTATTTATAATCTATTAAGCTGATTTTATGTTTATTTCTAAACAAAGACTATTTTAGCAAACATAAATATGTTTTTAGTTTACTAAAATCACATTTAAGTATAATAAAATTACCTTTAAGTATAATAAAATTACCTTTAAGTATAATAAAACCACATTTAAGTATACTTAGGCTATATTTAAGTATACCTAAGCATGATTTAAGTATACTTAGACACTATTTAAGTATACTTAGATACTATTTAAGTATACCTAAATAACATTTAAGTAAACCTAAATATAATTTTAGTATACTTACGCTATATTTTAGTATACCTAAGTATAATTTAAGTATACCTAAGTATGATTTAAGTATACTTAAATATGATTTTAGTATACTTAAAATACATTTATGTATCGATTAATGTTTTTTACTTTTTATAAGACTAAATAACAATGAGTTAGTGGTGGGGTTGGCTAAGGCTGGGAAGAAAATGTTGTTGGATTGGAATTAATTGTATTTTTGAGGTGGATTATTATCGGAATTTTGGAGACAGAAAAATGAATAATACCAAACTAATAATAAAGCAAAAATAACACCAATGGTGCAAGCCAAATGTTACCAACAAGGCTCTGAAAAAAGCACGATATGAAATAATTTTAATAAATAATGAAAAAATATGAAAAAAGAATTATTTGATGTAATAATGAACTGGGTTAATGACCCTATTCTTGGTTCAAATGAATTTAAGTCTTTTAAGACTTGTAATGAAGAAGCTAAACCAATAATTTATGCTTACTTTCGATTTATGTGTAAGAATACAAAAATTGAAATAGAGAAAAAGTTATCACTTTTTGAAATTACTCCAGAAGTATTGAAATCACAACTTTATGAAATTGATAATAGTTTGAATATTAATGAAATTTCAAATAAACTTAATTGAATGGTGAATATTATAATACGTTTATTTAAATTTCGTAATTGTCATTCACGTGAGCCGACCAAGATAAATTGTTTATTCATTATTGCCAAATAATTTAATAAAATGGAGTCTAGCAACCATATAAACAGGGCGTATCTGAAAAGCCAAAAGAGTAGGAAGAAATTTAATAATTAAAATTATGAAGAAAGTATTATTAGTAAAAATCATCGCTTTGTTTTCTGTAATGACTCTATTATCTTCTTGTGGTTTAAGTGTCAAAAGTGAAAGTTCAGTAAAAAAATTCTTATGTAAACATGCCTTTTCCTACTGGCTTGATAATAAAGAAGAACAAGGTGCTGCAAGCACATATACATTTAAAGACGATGGGACATTTGAATTTGTTGTTTCAGGCGGTGATAGATGTAGTGGAAAATGGTCTCTTGGTCCAATTGAAGAAAATCTTTTCATTTCAAGAGTTATAGAATTACATTATACAGGTGGGAATTGTGGCGAATCAGGTTCTGCAAAAGCAAATTTAATGGAAGATGAACAAGTTCTCAATGTTGGAGGTAAATTAGTTTATCATGTTGATAAAAGGTATTAAAAATTATTTTTATTTTTTTATTTGAAAAAACAAGCACTTTCTAAAAATAGAAATATTACAATAACCAGTGATATTAATATTTTGAAGTGCTTGTTTATATAAAATTCAAGTCTTTAACTTTGCCATAAACGTAATATTAAAAATAAATTAATCGATCATTTAAAAAGATTTAATCATGAAAATTAAAAATAAAAAAACATTTTGTTTAAGCGAACTAACAAAAATTTTAAATGCACTAAATAATTATAAAAGTGAATTAGAATTTGATAAGCAAAATAATTATTTGCAAAATATTAATGAAAGCATTGATAAAATAAAAATTCATTGTATAAATGAAAGCTTCCTAGAAATCCGTCAAGATATCGAGAATTATATATCCGATAAAAATGGTTTTGTACAAAATATTGACTTAATAATTAATAAGATTGATAGTTTTATTAAATTAAATTCAGAAATTAAATAGTAAAATTAAATGGAATAGCCCAGTTAGTAACATCGTGTAAAAATCATGCCGTTTTTATGATAACGCTAGGCTTCGCCATCGCGATAGGTCTAAGGTAAACGGCACGCTTCTTACACTTGACCGTTAGCAGCAAGGTAAAATTTTCAATTATGGATATTTTGAGCAGACTTAAAATCGAAGATAGCGAAGACTGGGAAAGACACCAAAAAGGAGAACAAATAGACACTTTGACAGCTCAATGCAGAAATAATGCCTTAAGCGCCGTTAGATTTGCCAAAGAAAATTTTAATTTAAATCTTGATTTTTCTACTGAAAGTATTTTTACTGTAGAAAAGATAATGGATAATCTTCATTCATCACTTCTTAGAAAAAGACCATCAGAGGATCATGTTGAAAATATTTCGAGACTTTTTGCAGGTTATTTCGGCGAGGTTATTCGTGCAAACTATGGAGGAAAATGGGTAAGGGCAAATGATCAACCAATAACAAACAATTGAAATTCATTACATTTAGGAGAAAATTATTATTGTTTTGAATCAAAGGTCTATAGGCGGATAAATAATGGTAAAGAAGAAGACTTGACATTTTTTCTGGAAGTAATAAAAAAGGATATTGAAAATGCGTAACCCTGCTGCTAACAAGCGCTTCCTTTCATTGGCAGAAAGATACGGCAAACTTGATAATATTGTGATTTGCCAACGAAAGGAAGCGCCGAAACGTTACCTGCCATTTTAAAAGACGACATAGTGAGACAAATTATTACCATATTATTCTTGACAATTTTGACAGCATCTTGCAATTCAGGCAAGCAGAAGTTTATTATTCAGACCGAAAATCAATACGACACAATAGAAGGAAAGGAACAAATCGTATCACAGACAATAAAAAAATTGCGAGTGACAGACAGCTTACCAATTTCAATTTTGACCAAAGTTTCAAACTACAACAATGACACTCGACTTAAATATTTGACAGGGTTGGGTAAAGACGATGGACTTCAGGACTATATGTTGGATAGTATTTATTACGACAGTTCAGGCAATGACACATTAAAAAAATCCTTTGTGCATCTCGACAATAATTGGCAACCAGTGCAGACGTATTATAAAAAATTCACCTCTGACAAACAAGTTAGCTACTTTATGACGGAGAGACCATTCAAGAAAGATTTTTACTCAAAAAAAGAGACCTTTTATGTTTATGATAAAAACGGAAAAATACTGACCGAGACAGAAGCTGAATGTAGTTTAAGAAATGCGGGGTTTTCTCGCTGCGACTGCGATTCAATATTTAAAACAAAATACATTTACAATACAACGGGTAAACTAGACTCAACAATTTATTACACTTGGACGAACAATGAATGGACAGAGCATAAAAAGAAAAACGGCAGGTAATCTAGTAGACTGCCCTGTCAGTAATTAGCTGATATGAAGGACCTTTGCTCTCCATAGATTAAGCAATACAGCTCACCAAAACATTCGTTTCGTCGTTCTATTTTTGTAGCATTTGCCAAACCTAACAGGTTTTGGAAACCTGTTTGGGTTTATTTTGAGTTATTTGATTGAAAAATCAGTTTGCAACAAAATTGTATATTTGCAATGACATAAAAGATGAGTTCAATAATAATTATTGCATTTCAAATTATAGAAATTAAAATTATTAAAATTACTTTTATTCATCCAGATCACTGCTAGTCATAATAATCTCAACACCAAAAAAATAATTTTAAACTCAACTATGAAGTCAATATTTAATTTTCGTGCGTATTTATTACCAGCCTTATTTTTGTTTTTTATTTCGATTGGTTTAGCTTCATTAATTGATGTAATAAATAAATTTAATATTGAAAACAATGAAAAACAAATCATTATGAGCTTGCTTATTATTTGTGTTTTTACTCTTCTTATTTTGCATGAAATAAGAACAAAAATCATTGTCTTATTAATTACTAAAAATAAGATTGAAGTAAAATCTTGGTTGACAAAAAAAATAATATTTGATTTTAAAGAAATAGATGGATTTCAGACTCGAATTGTGAAAGGGAAATTAGAAAAATTTGAATATTTATACCTTTTTAAAAATAATAAAAAGATTCTTACTTTATCACAAACTTATCATAAAAACTATTTTGACTTAAAAAGCAAAATCAATGAAGAATGCAAAAATTTAGGGGTTACTAAATTTGGAACAATAAAGGAAATTATTGAAGTTTTGACACTAAAATAAGATTAAAATAATAGACTAATTCACTATCAAATTTTGGATAAAACATCCTACTATACCTGCTAGCTTTCCAAAATCTGTCAGGTTTAATTTTAAAATATTTGATTGAAAAATCAGTTTAGAATGAAAAATTATATCTTTCCTGACTTGTACCTAAATTACAAGTTAAATTTCCACAATTCATAATATTAGC